>PBRS01000044.1 GCA_002726005.1 Rhodobiaceae bacterium | reverse complement strand
TAAAAACTATTATTACTGATATTGATAAAAATAGTTGTCAAGTCACAAGCCTATGGACCTTAAATGATTAAATTTAAAAATTTATTTATTTCTAAAAAATTATATCTTTTGTTTGTTTTTCTTTTAGCATCATGTGGAGGAGGGGGTTCAAATGTCCCTGTTTCAGAAGTTCCAAATGAAACTGTGTTGGAAGATGAATCTGCGAGTAACTTATTTCCTATACTGGATTTAAAAGAAATAGAAACACCGGAGTATTTTAATCAATGGGGTTTAGATTTTATTAATGCTTCCAGTGCGTATGTAATCGGCGCAACAGGCGAGGGCATAACTGTAGCAGTAGTTGATGAAGCGTTAGATTGGGGACATCATGAGTTTTTGAGAGAAGGAATATTACATCCAGATAGCATTTTAACTTATTCTGGAAATAGAGAGCCAACTCCATGGGAAAAGTTTCATGGGACAGCTACATCATCAATAATAGTCGCAAGAAGAGATGAAAAAGATATAGCAAATAATATGCAGGGAGTAGCCTATGAGTCACAAATCTTATTTATTGCCACTGAATTGGGAGAACCGCCAGCTGATGGAGATTATGTTCCGACAACAATTGAAAAATATGACTGGTCTTATTATGATCAATCTGAGGCAAATTTATACAATGAATTATCAAGCAAAGCTGACATAGTAAATAACAGCTTTGGGTTTACTGGACAAATTACAGATTACCCTAAAGAGACTTTTGAATCTAATTTTCCAAAATTTATCAATTCTCTTGAAGAAAACAAAGAAACAATATTTGTTTGGTCTGCAGGTAATTATAACGGCATTACAGATACAAATGGAGAAAAAGTTGATGCTGCAGATCCTGGTTGGTTGGCCGGGCTATCTTATTATTTTCCAGAACTAGCTGATAATAATATTGCTGTTGTAGCTGTTGATAGGGAAGGTAAAATTGCCGATTGGTCAAATAGATGCGGTGTTGTAAAGAATGCATGTATTGCTGCACCAGGCAGTAGGATCAATGTTGCAATACCAAATAATTTATACAATTCATTGTCTGATAAAGAAAAAAATGGCCTTAATGAAGATGTTCTTGAATATTTAAAAAATCATCCAACTGAAGCATATCTTTTAGCTTCAGGTACATCTTTTGCCGCTCCTCATGTTACCGGTGCTCTAGCTGTCTTAGCAGGAGCATTTAAAGATAATTTATCAGCAAAAGAAATAATTGATAGATTATACAAAACTGCAAATAAAGAAGGTGAATATGCTAATGAGGCTATCTATGGTCAAGGACTTTTAGATCTTGGAGCCGCTGTTTCACCTGTTGGTTTTTTATCGGCTTATTCAGGTAACCTATCTTCAGCTAATTCTTTTTCCTTAGAAAGTTCATATCTTAAAACAGGTATGTCGTTTGGCAACAGTTTAAAAATTTCTTTGAAAAATGATAACATTGCTTTGTTTGACGCATTAGGTGCACCATTTTTTATTCCTGCGTCTAATTTTTTTCAATCCAACATATCCTATAATCAACTAGATAGATTAAAAGGTCTGAAAACAGATAGATATCAATCTTCAACAAGAAATACATTTGCATTTTCTTCATGGAATAATATCACTAATTCAAATGGTTACAATGGATTAAGATTAAGTGATGCAGGTTTTTCTATAAAAGACAGCTCTATTGATTTTTCGCTTTATTATGGTTTGAGTCCATCAGCACATCTTTTTGACCCTAGAAAAAGATTTAAACTATCTAAGTCTTTCATGGATAAGAATATTTTTAATATTCCTTGGCTGATAAGTGCTGAAGATGGATTTAGTTTTTCTATAGCCTCAGATTTGATTTCTAAAAATATAAGTATGACATTTTTTTCTGGTTTAGAAAGAGAAAAAAATTGGTTAAGTCTTCCTTCTTTTGTTATTCCAAAGAAAAATAGATCGTTCGGTTCTTATATATCATTTGAAAAAGGTAATCTAAGGAACTATCAAAGTAAGAATTCATTTGGATTATTAATAAATAAAGAAGACTATCTCTCAAACTCTTTTTCAGGCGTTTTTGGTGATATAAGAAATACTAAATCGTTATTTTTCTCAAGCTTTAATACATATAATTTTGCAGGGAGCTATGAGTTAATTGCTAGCCTAAATTTTGCTAGGATTTTGCCAATAAAATCTGAACTATATATCAGCAGAATATCAAATGTTATTGAAAGCAGTTTTGATATTGGGTTTCAGAAAAAAAGATTTTTATTTGAGAATGATTCTTTTGCTGTTTTAATAAGACAAAAACCATATACAGAAAGAGGAAAGCTAGAATTAAACCTTCCTATTGGACGTGATAAAGAAAAAAATATCCAATATGAAAGAAAAAGTATTTTCTTGGAGCCTTCAAAAAGAAATATAAGTTTAGAGCTTATATGGTCAAGAGATTTAAAATCAGGCGATATAGGGTCATTCATTCAAATATCAAAAAATTCATTCAACACAGATTCACCTTTGAATTTTTCTTGGCTTTTTTCCTATAAAGAAAAATTCTAAAGTCCAAAATCTTTTTTTAGTGGATAAAGGTCTTCGAAATCTGCTTCACGATCCTCCGTTTGTGCTTCAAATGCCTCTTTCATATCAGCTCCTGGATGATACATACCAGCTTGCCATAGTGATATTCTATCTAGCCCTTCTTCTATAGTTCTTCCTCTAGTGAAGTTAATCATATCCTTTGAGCCCCAGACGGCCAGAGGGGTTTTCTCAGCTATTTGCTTAGCTATATTCATTACATAATTCATCATTTCATCTTGATCTTTAAAAACTTTATTCACTAAACCCGATTCTTTTGCTTCATTAGCAAATAATCTTCTTCCAGTGTAAGCTAGTTCTTTGACGAGTCCTGCGGGAATTAAATATGGAAGCCTTGGAAAGGTTCCGACATCAGCAGTCATTCCAATATTTATTTCTTGAATGCAAAAAAATGCATCTTCAGTACAATATCGCATATCACATGCTGCGGAAAAATCAACGGCACCACCTATGCAACCACCCTGAACTGCCATCAAAACTGGTACTCTTGAATTATCTATACAATTAAATGTTTCTTGGAGCCTTAGAAGGTTTTTATAAAAGCTTCCTCTAAAACGACCTTCTTCTTTTTTATTTTCTTTTTCAGAGCTAGTTATATTATTTTCTGAAAAAACAGACAAATCCATTCCAGCTGAAAAATGTTTACCTGTGGAAGATATTACTATGACCCTGGCTAAAGCATCTTGATCAATAGCAGTAATAATTTCTGGTAATTCATCCCAGAATTTTCTTATCATGCTATTCATTTTCTCTGGTCTATTAAGTATTAATTGGGCAATTTTATTTTCAATTTTTAAATCAAAACATTCAAATTTTTTATCTAATATTGTGCCTGACATAATTGACTCCATTAAAATTTTCTAGTCATAATAATATATTAATAAAAATTAATACATTACAAATATTATTAAAAATAGAGGGAATATAAATGGCTATTGATTATGAAAAAATAATGTCTCTTGAGACTAAAAATCAAGAGTTCTCGTACTCTGATAGAGAAACTATGCTCTATGGTTTGGGCATAGGCTTTGGTAAGGACCCATTAAACGATGAGGAATTAAAATTTGTTTATGAAAGGGATCTTAAAACAGTTCCTTCAATGGCTACGGTAGTTTCTTGGGGTGCAGGAAATATGCGAGAAAGTGGTATCAATTATTTACTTGTTCTTCATGGTGAGCAAAGATTAAAGATGTATGAACCATTGCCATATGCCGCTGATATCCTGGTAGACTCCTCTGTAAAAGGTATCTTTGATAAAGGGAAAGAAAAAGGTGCTTTGATAGTTACTGAAACTGATATTAAATTAAAAGAGAACGAAAAATTGTTATGTACATTGAGTTCAACAACCTTTGCTAGGGGTGATGGAGGGTTTGGTGGTCCGAGTGTTGGTGCTCCAGAACCACATCCAATTCCTGAAAGAAAATCAGATGATGAGTTTTCTGCCGATACTGAACCAAACCAAGCTCTAATTTATAGATTATCTGGCGATAGAAATCCTTTACATTCAGATCCAGAAATTGCAAAAGCAGCAGGGTTTGATATTCCTATTCTACATGGGCTTTGTACCTATGGTACTGCTTGTAGAACAATAATTTCTAAAGTGTGTGATTATGATAGCGCATTGATTGAAGAATTTAATGTAAGGTTCTCATCTCCTGTTTACCCAGGAGAAAAGATAAGCACAGAAATTTGGAAAGATGATAATGTTATTTCATTTAGGTGTTGGGTTAGGGATAGAAATGTAATGGTTCTAAACAATGGCAAATGTGTTATTAAAAAATAATAAAAGATTGAGATAATATTATTTTAATTACTCATTCTTTTTACAATGCCCAGTAAAATCATACATATTAATATAACCAGCACAAAACCCTCTAAAGCACCAATATAGTCAATTTCTTTATTTGCTATTGGAACAAAAGGTGTTTCCTCTATTTCAAATAAAGGTTCTTGCGCAGGCACAACTTCTTCATTTTCCATTTATACCCTCCAAATTAGATAATAACCTATGAATGTGAAGAAAGAAAATTGTTTATTTTTTTTCGTTATTTATACGTTTTTGGAGGTTGTTAACTTCCTTATTAATTATTTGAGGAAATTCCATTGGTAAAAAATGTGTAGAGCCTGTGATTATTTTATGAGTTCCAAGTTTATCCTGCTGCATCAATTTTATCGGACCATTACCTCTTGCCGTACTATTAAATTCTGCTTGAAGAAGAGTTATCGGACAGTTGAGTTTATCGATTAATCCCATAGCATCATGCTTCCAAGAAGAAAATGTCGCGGCTTCCCATAAAGGATCACAAGTTAGGCTAATGCCATCGCCTTTAATTTCAGTGCCACCCTCTATATAATTTCTTATTGTTATTTCTGTCCAAGTTTTAAAAATAAGTTTATTTTTATAAGAATTAAAAATCTCGTCTTTATCTTTCCAATCTCTTCTACGTTTCTTTGTTGCTTCAGACATCATCATTCCTTGCTTAATAATAGGAAAATTTTTGAAAAGAGGATACTTCTTGGCAATTTTAAAAATTACTTTAATTTTATTAGTCATTAAAACTGGATCGACTAATACTAAACCACTAACTAGGTCAGGACGAATAGCTGCGACCTGAATTGCTGAAGCCGCACCCATTGAGTGACCGCTTAAAATTATAGGTTTTTGAGTTTTTTCAACAAATAGTTCAACTGACTTTATTAAATCATCGCAATAAATTTTCCAGTCATACATATCTTGAGGATTTGCCTCTAACTCAGTAAAGCCATGACCTCTAGCGTCAACAGCTCTTATATTAAAATCATCAGACAAAGGCTCTAATAATTCTTTATAGGTTAAAGCATTGAAACCAGTAGCATGTGCAAATTGAAAACCTGGCTTATCCGGATTATCAAAGATTTCAATAAATGAGGTTTTACCTTCTCCCCAATCGAGTGTTTTTCTTTCGAACATTTTATTTTCACTTAAAAATTAAATTACTTTGATCCATTCTGCGATTGCTTGCCCAATTTCATGCGGTGAATCCTCTTGAATAAAATGAGTTCCGCTAACTGTAACTTCATGTTGGTTTTTCCATGTTCTGCAAAATTCTCTTTGTCCACCAACAAGTATTGATCCTGGTTCAGCATTAATAAATAATTTGGGGATTTCATTTTCTGACATCCAGCTAGAATATTTTTCAACAATTGCGCAAATTTCCTTAGGCTCACCGCCTATAGGTATTTGTCTTGGCCAATCAAGTGTAGGTCTTCTATCTAGATCATTTAGAAAAGGTTTTCTGTAGACTCCCATTTCATTTTGGCTTAGATCTCTAATAATTGCACTAGGTAAAACGCCTTCTATAAAGAGATTTTTTTTAAGAATTAAGTCTTCTCCCACTTCAGATCTAAATCCTTGAAAAATTGATGTTGCATCATCAGGCCAATCACTCCAGACAAGATTTTGAACTATAGCCTCCATATAACATATGCCTCTTACTTTTTCCTGATTTTCAAATGACCAATTAAATCCTAATGCTGACCCCCAGTCATGAATAACAAAAATAGCATCGTTATCTATATTTAATTCTTTTAAACAGGCATCAAAATATTTTTTTTGTACATGGTAGGAGTATGTATTTTCACCTTGATCTTCTAGTTTTTCACTATCACCCATTCCAATAAGATCAATAGCTATGCATCTTCCTTGATTCTCAAGATGTGGAATAATATTTCTCCATAGATATGAAGAGGTAGGGTTACCATGTTGAAAAATTATTGGATTGCCTTCACCTCTTTCATGATAAGCCATTTTTTTACCAAGGACTTCTATAAATTGTTTCTCTAATTCTTTTTCAGAAATATCTGTCATGATATTTACTCTCCCTTAAAATCAGGTTTTCTTTTTTCGGTAAATGCTTTTATACCTTCGATCCCATCTTTACCTTTAAGTTGTTGAGCAAATATTTGTGACTCTTCCTCCATTTGCGTCTCCAATCCATTAGAGAATGTTTGTCTTAGCATATTTTTAACTCCGGCATATGCCTTTGTAGGGCCATCAGCTAATTTTCTAGCCAACTTTTCAGCTTCATTATTTACATCATCATCAGATACTACTGAATTAATTAATCCCCAATCTAGAGCCTCCTTTGACGATAAAACTCTATTTGTAAGCATTAGTTCCATAGTTCTTTTTTTTCCAATCGATCGAGGTAAATGAAATGTCGAGCTTGCATCTGGTGTAAGACCTGCGGCTGTATAAGCCATAGTAAAGTTAACGCTTTCTCCAGCAATTGCAAGATCGCAAGCTGAAACAAGCGACAACCCAGCGCCAGCTGCTGTGCCACTTATTGCGCCTACCAAGGGTGTATCAAGATGATCTATTTTTCCAAGAGCTGCATGCAAATATCCTAACATTTCTGCAAGACCAGATCTGATGTTATCCAGTTCAGAAATAAATTTTAAATCTCCACCAGCGCAAAATAATTTACCTTCACTTTTGAGTAAAAGTGACCTTACGGGTGCACCTCCCTCACATTCAATCGCAATATTTAAGAGGTCTTTAGCCATAGGAATATTGATAGCATTTGCTGCTTCAGGTCTATTTAAAGTAATAATACCCAAACCTTGATCTATATCAAATTTTAGAGTTTCGTATTTCATAATTTGTCCTTAAAAAAATATATTGTTAGATCATTTAGACAAGGTCAATATCTTAATTTTTATGATTACTCGGCTTCTGCTTGAAGAGGTAAAAATAATTTTGAAGCCTTATAAAAACATAAAGCAGCAATTGGATATAAAATTATTCCTATCGAAAGCAAAGAGTATCTTATACCTGTTTGGTCATATCCATTTTCTGCATTAAATATGAAGTCATTAAAGAATCCTAAAGCAAATGGCCCCAGAGCAAACCCTATAACATTTGCGCTTATATAGTAGATTGAAGCAGTTCTCCCCCTGAGGTTAATAGGTGAGGCACTTTGAAATGCAGCACCATATAGGCCAGGCCCACATGACATAAATAAAATCATACCTGCTAAACCAATTTGAGAATAAAATGAATTATCTGATAGGGTGAATAGTAAAAGTGAAAGCCATAATAATATTACAAAAATACCAGCTATTTTAAGATGTGCATTAATGGTTCCTTTTGCAATCATATTGCTAGCTATGATTCCTGCGCCAACGCTTCCTCCAATACCAAGAAATATATTAAAAATACCAAAATTTTGTCCGGCTATTGTTTTTGGAATATCATGCACCCTTACTAACATTTCTATTCCCCACGCTAAAACTGAATAACCAACTAATCCTGTGATTGTTACTCCAATAAACATTAGAAGAAAAAATTTCCAAGCCTTTTTAAAAAAGGGCATAAATGCAGCTGATTCTGATTTTTCAATATTAGTTTCGGGGAAGGGTAAAAATTTCAAAAATAATGCGAATAATAAACCAGGAATTGCAAATAAAAAGAAAGTAATCCTCCAATCAGAGAAGTTAGATAATAAGCCTATATAAGGTTTTATAGAATCCATATTTGTGATAACTGCAGCGCCACCCCAACCAGCAAGAGCAGAACCTAAAAATGGACCAGTTCCCCATATTCCGAGAGCTAAGGGCAGTTTTTCTCTTGTAAAATATGCTGCAAATACAACTAACGCAATTGGCCCTAATGCCGCTTCCCCAACACCAACTCCAATTCTAAATATGATTAAATCCCAAAATTGTTGAGCAATTCCACAAAGACCTGTCAATACGCTCCACATAATAATAGCATAAATAAGGACATTTTTTCTGTATGGGGTGTCAGCTAGTCTTCCAAAAATAACTGTAGCTATTCCAAAAAATATTGCAAAAACAGTACCAAAGAGAAACCCTATCTGAGCATCTGTTAAAAATAGCTCAGCTTTTAATTCCGGTATCATAATGGAAGGAAGTTGCCTATCAGCAAATGAATAGGTGTTAATTGCAGTCAGTAAAATTGCTGCAGTCCAAGCAAGTCTTGATGAGATTATTCTTTGCATTGATTATTTTAGGTTTTAATAGTTTCTGCCTTTATATATTGAAGCCTTTGGTTTTGCTAAAACTTTCTGAACCATTGGTTCAAATTCTTCTAATGGCATAGATTCATAATCTTTATCAAATGCACATTGATCGTAAAGGTGACAAAACTGAGCCGTATATTCAAAATGTTCGTGACCACGGAATTGTTCACGCATATCTTTGTCTAAACCAAGATGTTCAAAGAAATAATATCCTTGGAAAATACCATGATGATTAAGCATCCAATGATTTTGTTCCGAAACAAATGGTTTTAGAATAGCGGCACCTATTTCAGCGTGATTATATGAACCAAGAATATCCCCCATATCATGAAGTAAAGCACATACGACATACTCTTCATCTCTATTATCTTTATAAGCCCGAGTTGCTGTCTGCAAGCTATGCTCTAATCTATCAACGGCAAAACCGCCATGATCATCACGTAACATCTTTAAATGATCGAGAATTCTATTTGGTAAATCAGCATTAAAGCCTGTAGCATAGTTACCAATTATTTCCCAATCTTCCTTGGTTGACTCAGCCATTGTTCTGTATGAAGCTCTTTGCTTTTCCACTTTTTTATCCATAGCTCTTCCCCTTTTAAGCTAAAAAAACCTTTATTTATTTTTAATCTATATTATTTGTTAATATATTGGAAAATAAAATGAAAAAAAATATTTTTACCACTATATTTCTCTCGATCTTTTTTCTCACAAGTTGTGAAACTATTGATTCCATAAAACTATCTAGCGATATTGTTAAAACATCACCTGATTCATTGCGATTAACTAACTCAGGCCCTGTTATAGGAATTGAAGGTGAAGAAGGTATTCACATATGGTTTGGTATACCGTATGCAGAACCTCCTTTAGATAAATTTAGATGGAGGGCACCAAAAAATGTAAGCTCTTGGGATAAAGTTTACGAGGCCATAAAATTTAGCAATCCATGCATACAAATACAATCATCTCTCACTGGAGATGGTCTAGCTAAACCAGGAGATATAATTGGTAATGAAGATTGTTTGTATCTAAATATTTATGCGCCTACATATAATGTAAATTCTGTTCCTAAAGAGAAAAATAAACTTCCCGTAATGGTATGGATTCATGGGGGAGGTAACACCAGTGGCATGACCTCTGAATACAACCCACAAAAATTAGTAGCATCTCAAAATGTAATAGTAGTTACTATTTCATATAGATTGGGATTATTTGGTTGGTTTTCTCATCCTGAATTAAGAAATAGATCGGATGGTCTTGATGCTTCAGCAAATTTTGGACTATTAGATCAAATTAAAGCACTTGAATGGTTAAGAGATAATATAGAAAGCTTTGGTGGCGATAGAAATAATATTACTATTTTTGGTGAAAGTGCGGGTGGTCAAAATGTTATAGCCTTATATGTTTCGCCTCTAGCTAAAGGTCTATTTCATAGAGCGATATCTCAATCAGGTGGAATTACACTTACTTCAATAGAAGATGCTGAAGAGATAGATCGGAACATTCATCCTTTGGAAAAAGATTATAGATACAGACACAAGACAACAAAAGAATTAGTTAATTCTCTGTTGAATGAAGGAATAATTAATACTCATTTTCATGAAACGGGTAATATCGAAGAATTAATGAATTTGGACTCTCATGATTTAATGAGAAATTGGTCGAAGGGCAAAGTTTGGGAGGGTACAACACAATTAGCAAGGATAATTGGAGATGATCTTGTCTTACCTAAAGATAGTATTCTAGCTGCGCTAAGCGATAAAAATAGACATTCAAATGTTCCAATTATTCTTGGTGTCAATAAAGATGAAAATAAAACATTTAATCTTTTTGATGAAGAATTAGTTACTAATATTCTCAATTTTACCTTCATAGTTAAGGATCCTTTTTTCTATGATTTGAAATCTGATTATCAGAGTCTAGCTTGGCGATCAAATGCTGTTGATACACCTGCTGATGCAATAGCGAATGGAGGCTATTCAAATGTTTACGCCTATAGATTTGATTGGGATGAACAACCAAGTATTTTAGGTATGGATTTTTCTTTTTTATTAGGCGCTGGACATGGTCTAGAAATTCCATTTGTAATGGGCGATTTTGACTTTGGAAGACAGACTAGATTTTTATTTACTAAGAAAAATGAGCCTGAAAGAATAAAATTATCAAAATTAATTATGCAATATTGGGTGCATTTTGCTAAATATGGATATCCAAGCGCTCAATTAGGAAACACTGCTCAGTGGGATAAATGGCCGAAGGGCGGAACTAATCAAAATAGGATAATGATATTGGATACTGAACAATCAAATGCACCAAGGATGAGCAATGGATATGCTCCTCATAACAAACTTGTAAATATTTTTGAAAATGATGAAAGGTCTCTTAAAATAAATAATAAGTGCTCTTTCTTAGAGGATGTATATTCTTGGGTTGATAACTGGCAAAGTAAAAATGATGCTTGCAAGTAAGGATGGTTTTTATGAAATATGATTGTTTATTTGTTGGTAATGCAATTGTTGATATTTTAGTAGATGTAAGTTTTGAGTTTATGAACGATCAAGGTATTGAACCAGGATCATGGAGACCAGTTGAAAAAGAAGAAATTGAAAAATTACAGAGTATAATTCCAGAAAATAAAGTTGCTTCAGGAGGATCCGCTGCAAATTCAGCTGTTGGATTTTCATTTTTGGGAGGGTCTTCAGCCTTCATTGGAAGGGTGAAAAATGATGCCTTAGGAACTGAATATATAAAAGATATGGATGATGCAGGTGTAAAGTTTACATCAAACCCCTCCAAGACAGGATTAGATACTGGAAGATGTCTAGTTTATGTAACTCCTGATGCCCAAAGATCAATGAGAACCTATTTAGGCGCTGCTTCACAATTATCTCCTGATGAGATTGATGAGGAAAGCATTGTAAATTCATCAATAGTCTATCTTGAAGGATATTTATGGGATGAAGATTTAGCTAAGTCTTCGTGTAAAAAAGCTCTGGAGTTAGCTAAAAAGAATAATGT
>PBRS01000043.1 GCA_002726005.1 Rhodobiaceae bacterium | reverse complement strand
TGAATGAATTAAAACCACCTGTTTTCTTTAAGGAGAAAGATAACTTTACCAGACAAATAAGGCTTTGGAATCTTCAAAAAACAGAGAGAGTTCTTACAATAATAAATGAAGGTGAAACAGAAATAAAAAAATCACCTGAACTTTCAAAGGCTATAGTAGGTAATATTGTTTTGCGTTTGACTGCTGCGGCCTCAAAGTAGTTAGCTTCTAAGCTTTTTAAGTAAATCGTTAAATTGTTCTAAATTATTATAAAATATTTCTAGCTTACCTTTTTCATTGCCTTTTTGTTCAATTTTAATAGATAACCCCAACATTTGGGTAATTTCATTTTCTAAAGACAATATATTGGGGTCTTTCAATTTATTACCGCCCTTTTTGCTTTTCTTGTTTTTAATATAAGCTATATAAGTTTCAAGCTGTCTAACATTCATATCCTTTTTGATAGCAATTTTGGCTATAGAATAAGCTTGTTCAACACCCACAAGAGCTCTTGCATGGCCAGCAGATAAAGATTTATTTTGTACAAACTCTTGAACTTTATGAGGTAATTTTAGCAGTCTAATTGTGTTACTAATTTGTGGTCTTGATTTGCCTAAGATTTTAGCTAATTCTTCCTGAGTATATTGATACTCTTCTTGCAATCTTGTAATTCCCTCAGCTTCTTCTATTGGGTTAAGGTCTTCTCTTTGCATATTTTCGATAAGGGCTATCTCCAATATCTCTTTATCATCTAAATTCTTAATAATTACTGGAACATTGTGTAGTCCGGCTTTTTGAGATGCTCTCCATCTTCTTTCACCGGCAATTATTTGGTAATTTTTCTCGTCTATTTTTTTTACTAATATTGGAAGAATTAGACCTTTTTGTTTAATAGATTGGCTTAATTCATCTATCTTTTCTTGATCAAATATTTTTCTAGGTTGGTTTTTATTAGGAAATAAAAATTCAATAGGAATCTCATCACTTTTTCTTACACTTAATTCATTGATTTCTTTAATGTCAGATTTACTTAAATTTGAATCTTCTGCTTCACCTATTAACGCTGCTAATCCTTTTCCTAAACCCTTCTTTTTCGTCATTTTATTACCCACCCTGATTTATTTAAAACCTCTTTAGCCAAATTTATATAGGCCGCACTTCCAGAACATTTATGATCATATATTAAAGCGGGTATCCCATGGGATGGGGCTTCTGATAAACGGATATTTCTTGGAATCTTCGTTGTGAAAACTTCAGTCCCCAAATACGACCTTACATCTTGCTCTACTTGGTTTGAAAGATTATTTCTACCATCAAACATGGTAATTATAACGCCTTCAAGAACGAGGTTGTGATTAACTGAATTTTTTATATCTTCAATAGTTTTAAGAAGTTGGCTCAATCCCTCTAAAGCATAAAATTCTGCTTGAAGCGGAACTAGAGCTCCATTTGATGCCACTAAGGCATTAAGAGTTAGAAGACTTAATGAGGGAGGGCAATCAAGTAAAATATAGTCGTAAGTTTTTAATTCTTCGATAGCCCCCTTAAGTCGCATAACCCTATCGGATTCATTTGATAAAAGGATATCTATTCCTAATAAATCATCATTTGAAGGTATCAGATCCAGATTTTTAATTTCGGTTTTGATTAGAACATTATCTATTGGTATATTATTTAACAAAATATCATAAACGCCTTTTTTTCTATCATATTTTTCTACTCCCATTCCAGTAGATAGGTTTCCTTGTGGATCCATATCAACCAAAAGAACATTTGCGCCGCATGCTGCCATAGCCGTGCCTAGGTTAATTGTTGTGGTTGTTTTTCCTACGCCGCCTTTTTGATTTATAATAGAATATATTTTCTTCATAGTTACTTTCTTATAACATTTTTAATCATAATAATTCGTGAATCTTTATTTGTTAAACTAACAATTGCCTCAAATTCAAATTCCCAGAACTTACTTGCTTCACTTATCTCTTGTTGCCATTTTTCTCCCTTATGGAAGAGACCAATTGATCCTGACTGAAAGAACGACAAACTTATTTTAATCATTTTGTTCAGACTAGAAACAGCTCTTGAAGTTAAAACAAATTTATTATCATTTTTGAATTTCTTTAAATTTTCAAATCTTTCATTGTGAACGCTTATATCAATTCCAAGTAATTTGGATGTATTAGATAAAAAATTAGCTTTCTTCGTGTTTGATTCGACAAGGTGTCCCTTTAGATTATTATCCAAGATCTTGATAACTAATCCAGGAAAACCAGCTCCTGATCCAATGTCTATAAACTTGTTAAAGCCCTTAGGAAAAAAATTAATTAGTTGCGCGCTATCAATAATATGCCTTTCCCATAAATTTAATACTGATGATTTGCTTATTAAATTAAACTTTTGATTATTCTTTATGATTTCCTCCTGAAAAAATTTTAATTTTTTCTCTTTTTCTTTGGATAAAAAGGAGGTCTCTAATTTATTGTTAATTGTCAGTGTTGGCCCCGCTTTTATTTTTCATATGGGATAATATAAGGCCAATTGCTGAAGGTGTGATACCATCAATTCTTTGAGCTTGGCCAAGGGTTAAGGGTTTAATTTTTGTGAGCTTCTGTTTGTGTTCATTAGATAACCCTTTTATAGAATTATAATCTAATTCATCGCTTAATATTTTTGTCTCTTCTTTTCTAAATATTTCAATGTCTCTTTCTTGTCTCTCCAAATAACGCCCATAAGTAGCTTCCGCAGAAATAGTATTTTTAAGTGTTTCATCCCTTGTAGAAACATCTGGCCAAATTTTCTCAATCTTTTTAAAATTAATTTCGTGATAACCTAATAAGTCAAAAGCAGATCTAGTTTTTCCATCTAAGTTAATTTTTAATCCTAGTTTTCTAGCTTTGTTTGGAGTTACATTATATTTGTTTAATTTATCTCTTAGAGATTTTAGTTTTTTCTTTTTTTTATTCCAGAAATCTTTTCTTTTACTAGAAACAACTCCTTGCTCTATTCCAATATCAGTTAGCCTTTGATCTGCATTATCCGCACGAAGGCTTAAGCGGTATTCTGATCTTGAAGTAAACATCCTATAGGGCTCTGTAACTCCTTTTGTTACTAAATCATCGATAAGAACGCCCAAGTAGCCATCAGCTCTATCAAACTTAAAGGAGTTTCTGTCTTGTGAATATCGTCCGGCATTCATACCAGCAACTAGGCCTTGTGCTGCAGCTTCTTCATATCCTGTGGTTCCATTTATTTGCCCAGCCAGCCAAAGGCCTGGTAGCTTTTTTACCTCAAGCGTATGATCTAGTTCTCTGGGATCAACATAATCATATTCTATAGCGTATCCGTATTTAGCAACTTCAACTTTTTCAAGACCGGGAATAGTTTTCAAAAACTCGTCTTGTATGTCTTCTGGTAAAGATGTTGATATACCATTTGGATATATAAGATTACTATCAAGACCTTCTGGTTCAAGAAAGATCTGATGGCTATCTTTCTCATTAAATCTTTCGACCTTATCTTCGATTGAAGGACAATATCTTGGTCCGACGCCAGATATCATCCCTGAATACATTGCAGATTTATTTATGTTGTCTTTTATTATTTTATGAGTTTTTCTTGTCGTCCTTGTAATATGGCAGCTAATTTGTTTGTTTGTGATTTTTGAACACATATAGGAAAATGGCTCTGGTGTCTCATCACCTAGTTGTTCTTCAAGTTTATTAAAATTAATTGTATCTTTAATTAATCTAGCGGGAGTACCGGTTTTTAATCTAGATAAATTAATTTTAAGGTCATTTAGTCTTTTTGATAGACCTATAACTGGCGGCTCATCAATTCTACCTCCTGGTGTTGTATTTTTACCACAAAATATAATACCGTTGAGAAAGGTTCCTGTTGTTAAAACCACTGAAGAAGCTATAAATGTATCACCATTTTTACATAGAACCCCTTTAATTCTATTATTTTCAACTATTAAATCTTCAACCATAGCCTCATAAGTATTTAGATTTTTATAGTTAAATATCTCATTTTGCATATTACATAAGTATAATGATCTATCAATTTGCGCTCTTGGGCCCTGAACCGCTGGTCCCTTTCTTTTGTTTAAAACTCTAAATTGTATTCCAGATAAATCTGATACCCTGGACATAACACCATCAAGAGCATCTATTTCTCTAATAAGATGTCCTTTTCCTATGCCGCCCATAGCTGGGTTACATGACATAGCTCCTATCGTTGATAATGATCCAGTAATTAAAAGTGTATTAGCTCCTACCCTCGCAGACGCTGTCGCAGCCTCACACCCAGCATGGCCTCCACCAATAACAATTACATCAAATTCATTCATAGTTTTGTTTTATGGTTATAATTTATTTTAATCAAGAAAAATGTTTCATGTGAAACATAATAGGAAGAATGTTTCATGTGAAACATTATTTACCTATGCAAAACTCATTAAAAATTATATCCAATATGTCCTCATTATCGGTCTTTTTGGTAATTTCTGAGATTTCATTAATAACCGCTCTAATGTCTTCTGCAGTAAGAGAGACATCATTAAAGTTGATGTTTTCTAGAATTTCTATGCTTTTTACAATATGGGTGTATTCCCTTTCAGATGTAATAGAGGGTCCGCTTGATGTGTTTGAAAGGCTTTTAATTTTTTGGTTAATCTTTTTCCACAAAACATCTAATGATTTGTTGTTTTTAAGTGATATAGTAAGGTTCGGTTTTTCATTGTGTTTCTTTTTTAGATCTGACTTATTAATAACCACTAAATTGTTTTTGCTTTTATCAATTACAATGTTTCCAAATGGTTTCTTAATATTGTTGGAGCCAAGATAAAGCTTAATATCTGCTTTTTTAGCAATTTTCTCCGCTCTTTTGTTACCTTCTGCTTCAATGTCGTTTTTTGACCTTCTGAGGCCTGCAGTATCATAAAATGTTACTGGTATACCTTTTATGTTTAGTTTTTGATTTAAAATATCTCTAGTTGTGCCTGCTTTTTTTGAAACAATTGCTATTTTTTTTCCTGATAAATAATTGATTAGAGTTGATTTTCCTGAATTTGGTATTCCAAGTATTACAATTTTTATACCATCTTTTATTCTTTTTTTATCTTCAAAAGTCTTTTCATGCTTTTTTATTTTAGCTGTAATTTTTTTTATTTGTTTTTTTGCAGTGCTTAATAAGGATTCTGGAATATCTTCATCTGAGAAGTCAATGCTGCTCTCGATGTATGCTAGTGCTCTCTTAAGCTCCTGAAGCCAAATAAAGTGTATTTTGGAGTTTTGATCTAAATAAGCTTCAAGTGCTATTTTTCTTTGTGCGTCTGTTTCTGCTTGAATTAGACTAGATAGACCCTCAACCTGTAAAAGGTTCATTTTACCGTTTAAATAAGCTTGTTTGGTAAATTCACCCTGTTTAGCTGGTCTTAAGCCTTTTATTTTTCCAAGCTCTTTAAGGAGTTTATCTATAATTGCTGTGCTTCCATGGATATGAAATTCGGCTACTTCTTCGCCTGTAAAACTTTGTTTTTTTGGAAAGTAAACAATTAAACCTTCATCAATGATCTTTTTATCTAGTGTTTTTATTTTTGTGAGGGTGGTAAGTCGTGGTTTTGGCTTTTTACCTGTTAAGTGTTCTAGTGTTTTTTTAGATAAAGGGCCCGAAACTCTAATAATAGCAATACCTGATTGACCTTCAACTGTTGAAAGCGCAAAAATAGTCATTTAACTAAGTGTTCATAGAATCGTAAAAATCATCATTGGTTTTTGTCTGGGACAATTTATCAATCAAAAATTCTATTGCGTCTGTTGTTCCCATTGGATCAAGAATTCTTCGAAGTACATATATTTTTTGTAGCTGTTCGTTTTCTATTAAAAGCTCTTCTTTTCTTGTTCCTGATTTCATTATATCTATTGCTGGATAAACTCTTTTATCAGCGATCTTGCGATCAAGGACAATTTCACTATTCCCTGTTCCTTTAAATTCTTCAAAAATTACTTCGTCCATTCTACTTCCTGTGTCGATTAAAGCGGTTGATATTATAGTTAGTGATCCACCTTCTTCAATATTTCTTGCAGCTCCAAAAAATCTTTTAGGTCTTTGGAGTGCATTTGCGTCAACACCACCAGTTAAAACTTTCCCGGATGACGGTACAACGGTATTAAAGGCTCTGCCTAAACGTGTGATAGAATCTAGTAGTATTATAACATCACGGCCGTGTTCAACTAGCCTTTTTGCTTTTTCCATAACCATTTCTGAAACTTGAACATGTCTGCTTGCTGGTTCATCAAATGTTGATGATACAACTTCACCGTCTACAGATCTTTGCATATCAGTAACTTCTTCTGGTCTTTCATCAATTAATAATACAATTAGGTAACACTCAGGGTGATTTTTTGTAATTGAATTTGCAATGTTTTGAAGTAGTACTGTTTTTCCAGTTCTTGGAGGTGATACAATCAATGCCCTTTGCCCTTTGCCCAAAGGTGATACAATATCTATAACTCTATCTGATAAATCTTTTTTATCTTTTTCAACCACTTCCATAACAAATGGACTCTCAGGATATAGTGGAGTTAAATTATCAAAGTGTACTTTTGTTCTTGCTTTTTTTGGTTCTTCAAAATTAATGCTATTTACTTTTACTAAAGCAAAATACCTTTCTCCTTCTTTAGGCCCCCTAATATATCCTTCAACCGTGTCGCCTGTTTTAAGTGAAAATTTTCTTATTTGTGATGGACTAACATAAATATCATCAGGACCCGGTAAATAATTAGCATCTGGAGATCTTAAAAAACCAAATCCATCTTGCAAAACCTCTATAACTCCTTCACCTATAATTTCAATATCTACTTCTGCAAGCTCTTTTAATATTGCAAATAAGAGTTCTTGCTTTCTTAATGAACTTGAATTCTCAACTCCATTTTCTTTAGCAAAATCAATTAATTCAGCTGCTGTTTTAGCTTTCAACTCTTGAAGTTTTAATTCTTTCATTTTTAATATCCTAGAAATATAATTTAGATTGGCTCTATAATAATATTATTAATTATAGTAGATGTGGTAGTCACCGAAATAGTGGTGATAAACATTATATCAACAATGTTACTGACAAACCACTAAAATTAAGAAAAAATTACTAATTTATCCACAATATAAATAATTATACAATAAAATCAATTACTTAATATATTTTTTTTTATGTTAATAATGTGTATAAATAGTAAAAATAGTATTTACTTACAATTTAAACAGATTAATTTGTAAATTTTATTATTATGTTGATGAATTTAGAATAATATGAATATCTTGCTAATTATTTAACTTATAAACAATCTAATAAATTTTATTAACAGGAAGTGAACAGTTTTTAAACAATGAACAATAATAAACTAGTTATACATTTAATATCAGATTCTACAGGAGAAACACTTAGATCTGTTGGCGCAGCAGCAGCAGCCCAGTTTGAAAATTTAGAATATGAAGAAAATGTTTATCCCCTAATACGAAGCAAGAAAAACCTTGAGCGGGTCTTTAAAAAAATTAAAGAAAACCCAGGAATAGTTCTTTGTACTCTTGTTGATGATGAAATAAGNAAAACACTTGAGGACTTTTGCTNTGATAATAAAANTACATATATTCCCTTCATGAANAATATAGTTTCTTTAATTGAAGATGAAACAGGNNTTAAAGCAACGAAAATGCCNGGCGGACAACATAAATTAAATGATGAATATTTTAANAGAATTGAAGCTCTAAATTTTACTCTTGAGCATGACGATGGCCAAAATATTGANACCATTATAAAGTCTGAAATTATTTTGGTTGGGGTTAGTAGAACATCNAAGACACCAACATGTATATATCTTGCTAACCAGGGAATTAAAGCGGCGAATATCCCACTTGTTCCAAATCAAGAGCTCCCAAGATTTTTAGAAACTGAAAAAAATCTAACAGTTATAGCGCTAATAACTACACCACAAAATCTTGTTGAAGTAAGAAAAAAAAGAGCCATAGAATTGGGGCTTGATCCAAAAAAAGATGAGTACACAAACATAAATAATGTTACAAAAGAAATTGATGATGCCAAAAGAATATTTAATAAAATGGGTTGGCCAACGATTGACACAACGAGAAGATCGGTAGAAGAAACAGCCGCAGCTATAATGAGTATAAGAGCACAAAAATGAAAATTATTTTAGGATCAAGCTCTCCTTCAAGAAAGAAACTTTTGAACAACACAGGAATAGAATTCAAGGTTAAAAAACCGACCATAGATGAGACGGCACAAAAAAAAGAATTTAAGGGTAAAAAGAAAGACCTCGCTGTATATTTGGCTGAAAAAAAAGCCCTCTCTATACATGCTGGACCTGAAGAAATAATCATAGGTGCCGACCAAGTTTTACTTCAAAACAATAAAATTTATGACAAACCAAAATCAATTCAAGAGGCTAAAAAACACTTAAAAGCGCTATCAAATAAAACACACAATCTAATTTCTGGAACTGTAATATCTAAAAAGAATAAAATCATTTGGCGACACCAGGGTGTATCTAAAATGAAAATGCACAAACTTACAGACAAGGAAATCAATGAATATTTATCCAAATCAGGTGAGAATATCCTGAAGTGTGTGGGAGCCTATAATGTTGAAGGCTATGGATCTAAACTTTTTAAAAAAATAGAAGGCGACTTTTTTTCTATTGTAGGTTTACCATTAATACAATTACTCAGTGCAATAAGAAAAATAGGCAAAGATTAGATGATTAAAGCAGCTGTAATAGGTAATCCAATAAAACACAGTAGATCGCCTTTAATTCACAAACATTGGTTAAATAAAATAGGTATTGATGGTTCGTACGAAGCTATGTACGCAGAAAACGAAAGAGATTTTATAGGGTTAGTTGAAAAACTTAAAGAGGGCGGCTATAGCGGATTTAATATAACTATACCCTTTAAGAAAATTGCCAGTGAAATTGTCGATAAAACAATTAATAATGATTTAAGTTTTTATAATAAAGAAACGCCAGCAATTAACACCATCAAAATAGAAAGGGATAAACTGGTTGGCTACAATACTGATTATTTTGGCTTCTCATCTCTTTTGCAACAAAAAATAGAATCTATAGAGAAAATTAAAAATATTATTATCTTGGGCGCTGGCGGCGCTGCTAAGTCAATAGCATATGGTCTCAGTGAGAGTTTCAGGAATAGAGAAAAAGATGAAATAAGAAACCTAATAATCTTAAATAGATCATTATCAAAAGCTGAAGAGTTAAGTTTTGCTCTAAAAAATATTGATAGCCCTTTAAATCTAGCCTATGGCTCACTTGATAAATTTGAAGAAAATATTGAAAATTGTGATCTTCTTATAAACTCAACCTCATTAGGCATGGAAGGCGTTGAAGACAACTTAACCCTTAACTTAAATAATTCAAAAAAGGACCTCTTTATTTATGATATAGTTTATACTCCACTTGAAACAAACTTATTATCATCAGCTAGAAAACTTAACCTTAATTTTACAAATGGATTGGGTATGCTTATTAATCAAGCAGCGCCTGCTTTTTGTCTTTTTTATAATTATGATAATTTGGACAATTTATTAGAAGACAAACTTTTATATGAAAAGTTAGAAGAGAATATAGGTGCTTAAGTGTTAAAAATTGGATTGACTGGTTCAATAGGCATGGGGAAAACTGAGACAGGAAAAATCTTTTCTGAACTTGGTCTCCCTTTATATGATGCTGATGCTGCTGTTCATAAATTATATGGACCGGGACAGAAAGGCTCAGAAAAAATTAAAGAAAAATTTCCAAACTCAATCAACCCAGATGGCTCTGTTAATAGGGAAAATTTAAGTAAAGAGGTTTTAGGGGACCCAGAAAAGATAAAAAGTCTCGAAAGCTTAATTCATCCACTTGTTGGTGAAGACAGAGAGGTATTTTTTGAAAAAAACGCTAAAGCCAAAGCTATTGTCCTTGATATACCCCTATTATTTGAAACAGGTGGTGAAAAATTTGTCGATCTTGTCGTCGTCGTTGATGCCCCTAGAGAAATACAAGAAGAAAGAGTTTTATCTAGGCCAAATATGACAAAGGCAAAATTTGAAAAAATAATGACACAACAAATACCAAACCATGAAAAAAAGAAGAAAGCTGACTTTATTGTGGATACTTCAATTAGTATTGAAGATGCTAGAAATCAGGTCGCGAATATTGTAAAAAAAATAATAGAATGAGGGAAATTGCATTAGATACTGAGACAACCGGCCTGAGCCCAAAAAATGGGGATAGGGTTGTTGAGATAGGCTGTGTCGAATTAATAAATCATATGCCTACGGGCCAAACCTATCAAACATATCTTAATCCTCAAAAGATAATGGACCCAAGCGCAGAGGAAGTGCATGGTCTATCGAATGATTTTTTAAAGGACCAACCTCTTTTCAAAGAAATCGTTGAGGATTTTTTAGAATTTATATCTGATAGCCCCCTAATAATTCATAACGCTGAGTTTGATATAGGCTTTCTAAATTCGGAGCTGAAGAGACTTGATTTGAATGAAATCAATTTAAGCCAAGCAATTGATACACTTAAAATTGCAAGAGATAAATATCCAGGCGCTCAAAACAGCTTAGATGCATTGTGCCGTAGGTTTGATATTAATAATTATGATCGAGAACTTCATGGGGCATTACTTGATTCTAAGATTTTGGCTGATGTTTATCTTGAGCTTTTAGGGGGAAAAGAACCAGGTTTGAAGCTTGATTCCGATAATGTTGCAGAAACATTTGAAAATAACCAAACTAATTCACCTAAAATCAAAAAAGTAGAAATTTATTCATACGGTGTAAGCGAAAAAGAAAAAGAAGATCATACGAATTTTACAAATGCTATGTCCGTAAAATCATTATGGGATGATTTTGAGGCTTGATTAATAACCTCTTTCCCTCATCTTATCTATTAAGAAGCCAATCAACAATTTCAAAATATATTTGCGAGTAAAAGGTATTAAAAAAATCAAAGCAACAATATCAGTTATTACGCCGGGCACAATAAAGAAAAACCCACTAATTAACAATCCAACGCCTTGGACCAATTCAGGTATTGCTTTTTGACCAGACACTAGTTTTTTTTGTAGATTGAAAATTAACTCAAAACCTTGCATTCTTA
>PBRS01000042.1 GCA_002726005.1 Rhodobiaceae bacterium | reverse complement strand
TTTATATGGATTAACCCCTATCTTTTTTTCTATTTCTAAACCTCGTCTGAGAGCAGGCCTTACATAGCTCCCTTTATATCTATGCTCTTCACTTTTTTTATAACGATAGCATTTATAATTCTCGTCATTAGCACAATCCCCTTCAGTATTTATTTTTTCAATACGATCTATTTCGCTTCTTCCGATATTTCCTTCCCAGGTTTCATAATCAGCAAATGGATCGTCCGGAGATACTACAGGATGTGTTTCACTATCACCCTTAACCTGTGTAGCCTCAACTAACGGCTCCCACCTATTTCTCATATTTGCATATGCCTGATCAATTGGTTCACCATATGAGTTTTCAAGAGGGAACATTCTTCCTCCACTAATATTACTGTTATGAGAAATAGAGATAGCTTCTCCACCAGTTGTTTTATTGTAATTTTCAAGAAATGACCATAAATCCTCTGGTTTATCACTATCAATTGCTGAAAAAGGAATAATTTTTTGTGCTTTCTCAGAGCCGTCTTTAAAAACCACTACACGGTGAAGGTTGTCGCCAGTTGGAGCTGGGGTCCACTCATAACCTATAAATGCAGTGAAGACTCCAGGATTATTAAAGCGATCTACATTTTCAGTTATCTCTTTCCAAATTGGTGTATAGGTTTCTTTTTCAAAGCTTTGTTCTTGATTTCCATTAAGTCCTTCAACAAATTCCGTAAAAAGTCTTGGATCATTTGTATCCATGTAATGTCTCCACCTTTTACCTAAAGGTGTTTTTAAGATTTCAGGTTCACTATTTTCTATTCTTTTAAAAACACCTAAATATGTTGCGTGATCAGATACCATAAAAAAGTCAAGCGGCACTCTTAATTTTGCTTTTACGCCACTTTCAGAAACAACCTCTTCTCCTCTCGCAAAACGAAAGGCATCGCTTGGAGTAAGGTTTGAATTACCAAGTGACCATGCATCTGCAGATTGATTTGAATGCAAATGTGTATCACCCCATAAAAGTTTATCAGGATAGTCTTTTCCAACTGCTGGAGAGTACTCGTTCGCTTGCAAGTTAGAAATAAATAACAAATATACAAAAAATATAAAAAAACTTCTTAAAAACATAATTTGGTTCCCCTCCAAAGAGTTATAATACTAAATAAATATAATCTATTATCAATAAAAAAAGGGCGCAAATAGCGCCCTTTTACTATCATACATTATTCTTCTTTTAGAATTTAGCTTCAAATTCTACGCCAAAGTATCTTGGTCTATTCACGGTACCAAAACTCCATAATCCTGGAACATAAACAGGTGAAGAATCTGAAGCGCTTGTAGCATTAACACTTGAAGCCACATCAAGAAAATGAAGAAGATAATCTTCATCACCAAGATTTTTACCGAATAGAGATAATCTCCAATTTTCAGTCTCATAACTTATAGAGGCATCAATAATACCATGTGCTTTATTACATGCTGGGTTTGCGCCATAATGAGCTTCAATAGCTTTAAAGTTATTACCTTGAACACAGTAATCATCTTTCCATCTATAATTTAAACTTGAAACTATGAAATTACCATTAGTAAGGGCGTATTCATGTAAAGCTCCAAGAGCTAATGTCATTTCAGGAGCTCTTCTCAAATCAAAACCGCTTTTATCCACCATATTGCCAGCGCCATCTTGAACCATATAATTATCATAATTAGCATCCAAAATACCTAAGTTAGCCGTTAGAGTAAGGCCTTCGGTAGGAATCCAAAGAGTTTCAATTTCTAAACCATCTATACTTACTGCGGCAGCGTTTTGTACAATAGTCAAAGTCACTGCACCATCTGTACCTGGTAGAACAACATCCTCTTGCTTATCGGTATAATCAACAGTAAATGCAGATGCGTTAAATTGGAATGTATTATTAGCCCAAATTGTTTTTATACCAAGTTCAATACTTTCAACACTTTCTGGATCGTAAGGACCAGCATTATTTGCACCAGTTGCTCTTCCGTTAAAACCACCAGATCTAAAACCTTCAGAATAGGTGGCATATGCAATACCGTTTTCTAATTCATAAGTGAAACCAATTTTTGGAGTAAAATCATCCCAACTTTCAGTTCCTGTAAATGTAGCATTTTCTCCTGTGACTGGATCAGTATAATCATTCTGCGCTGTAGCAGTAGGTACATATCCAGGGCATTGTCCCCAAGATTTTTGAATAATTCTTGGATCTGGATCAGATGAGCCAAACCAATTAAATATCGGTGTCTCATCCCCTGCCTTAGTTGTAAACATTTGGCAGAATTCCTTTTCTTCATCAATCCATCTACCGCCAACAGTTAATGTTATTTTATCGTTAACATCGTAATCTAGTTGTCCAAAGAAAGCGGTATTTTCTGTTGAATGAAGGGTTCTTGGAGAATCATTAAAACCCCCAAAGAAGTAGGTAGTTTGCCATGCATCATATTCACTATCCCAGAGATATCCTCCAAGTGTAAGTTGACCATTAGTAAATTTAGATTCCCATCTAACTTCAATGCTTTCTTGCTCTTCAAATTGAGGTCTTGAAACTCTGAATAACTCTAAAGCACTCGCATCAAATTCTTGTAATGAAGTTTCTTCCATTTCTCTTGAACCATAAACAAATACTAATTTATTATTTTCATTAATATCATATTCAACATTTAAAGTTACAGCCTCAACCTCAACACTCGCAGATTGTTCTGTATTTTGAAAAACTGTTCTATGAAAACCTAAATCTGAACCACCGTTACACTCTGAAGCCAATGGTTGTCCAACGACACCGAATAATTCTCCAGGTTGAGTAAAGCAGGATACTGGGCGAACATCTGTTTGATCATCAATATCATCATAAGTTAATTGAATTTGAAGATTATCTGTTGGATTCCATAATGCGGAAAAGCTGTATGCTTCAACATCTACGCCACCCTCATCCGTTTGTCTTGTAGGATTGTAGAAATATTCACCGCCATCTAATCTCATGGCAGTTAATTTAGTGGCTAATGTTCCATTTAATAAAGCTGGTAGGTTTAAAACTGCCTTTATATCAGTTTGAGAGTCTTCAGCAGCGGTAATATTAATTTTTCCTCCAAGCTCTCCAGTTGGTTTAGATCGAATAACATGAACCAACCCACCTATTGTGTTTCGTCCAAACATTGTTCCTTGTGGACCACGAAGAACTTCAATCCTCTCAGCATCCCAAGTATTTAATAGAGCTCCTGTTGCTGTGGCAAGATAAATTCCGTCTTGATAAACTGCGACAGCTGGGTCAAAACTTTTCTCAACATCATTCATTTGAACACCACGAATAGATATTGCGGCCGTTCCGTTACCTAAAATTGGATCAATAATTAGATTTGGTGAAACACCTGCTACATCTAATAGATCACGAGCAAATGTTTTTTCTAATGTTGCTGCATCCATCGCACTTACTGAAGAAGGTACATCTTGAAGATTTTCTTCTCTCTTTTGAGCGGTTACAACAATCTCTTCAATTGAAGATGTGATTTCTCTTTGCGCATAAGCATAATCAAAAACAACCAAACTCATAAAAAATGAGATAGCTATTGATAAAATAGTAAATTTTTTAATTTTCATAAATATGTCCTTACAATTAGTTTAAATAATTGATTTTTATTATTAATTCAGATTCTTAACCTATCATATTAATAAAACCAAGTTATTTCTTTGAACAAAAAAAAGGGCGCATATAAAGCGCCCTTTAATTATTTTTTAATTAATTAAGAGAATTAAAACTCAACTCCTAAAGATATTCCAAAATGTTGTCTCTTTTGTGGTGTTGCAAAAGCAAAAGCACCAGCATCAAATGGACGCACAATATATGCACCATCTTCAAGAACATCATTTCCGAATACAGTAAATGTTAAATCTGTACCACCAGCAGTTGTAGTATTATATGTTAATGATAGATCTAATTTACTCTCTCCATCAGTAATAATGTCTGCTCCAGGCCCAAATATATAAACTTCAGGATCGTAAGTACCATAGTAATCATCTTTTGAAGAAAATGTTCCGGCAAAAATAATCTCACCTCTGCTAGTTGGCGCTATATATTCCCAACTTAAACTTGCAGTATAATCCGGTGCCATTTTTAGTTTTGCATATGCAGAAACATCTACTCCATTATTGATAAACTCATCATAAGACGCATCCAAAATACCAATCGCAGTTCTAAAAGTTAATCTTTCAGTAGCTATATAAGTACCCTCAATTTCTAATCCATCAATTGATACCTCACCGGCATTACGAACAAAAGTACATGTAGTACCACAAGTCTGAGGTACCCCATCAACAACTATTGTACCATCACCTGGTGTCACGATTGTTTCTTGCTTGTCTGTATAATCATTTGTAAAGGCAGTTAGATTTAAGATTAAACGATTATCAAGTAATTCACTTCTAAGGCCTAATTCAATAGTCTCAACCTCTTCTGATCCAAATGGACCAACTGATTCAGGTGTTGTTCCTCTTGCATTAAATCCACCCGAACGGAAACCGGTCGAATGAGACAAATAAACCATTCCAAAATCTGTATTTCTTTGAATTACAACTTTATGCTGAACATTTTCATCTTGGAAGTCTCTTGTTAAATCAAGAACAGTAGGAGTTCTAGCAACTTTATTATCATATGATGCAAATGTCTTAATATTGAAATCTTTTTCTTCTTCTGTGTATCTTATACCTAATGAAAGAGTCCAAAGATCAGAAAGATCATAACTCATATCACCAAAAATAGCCCAGGCTTCAGCATCTTGAACAGATCTAAAGTTTTGAACAGGTCCAGAATCCATATTAGCTTCAGTTTCAATTGTGTAAAAACCTAAAACATAGTTCAGAGGGCCGTCTTTATCAGACACCAACTGAATCTCATGAGAAGTTTGCTCATATGTTTGATCTCTTACAACTGGGAATACGCAATTTGGAGTTACAACTGCTCCAGCTGAACCCCATGAACATACATCCATAAGTTCTGCAAAATCATTATTACCAGAAATTAGTTTAAGAACATGATCTTCAAGTTCCCACTCCATTCGAAGTGACATATTATTTCCTTGAATACCACTGTAGAAACCTTCTGCAGAATATACTGTCATATAATCATTTTCTTTTGACAGCGCTCCAGATGTAGCATTTCCTTGGCCTAATAAAGCAAAGACACCCTGAGGCGCTCCTAATTTATTTATATAAAATTCTGTGATATTAAGAAGGTTATGCTGAGAATTATCATTATAATTATCGAAAGTGAAATTAACATTAATTTTTTCAGAAAGATCAAAATCTAACACAACTGATGCAGCAGTTAGATCGCGTAATTTCTCTCTTTCATTACGAGTAACATTAAAAGCAAAATTGTCACTTTGAAGTCTTCTTCCAGTAACTTTAATACCGCCATTATCTCCAAGAGGCATATTTACAACTAACTTAACATCACTTGTATTATCTTCCTCAAGATCAGTTTTAAATTTAACCCCAAATTCTCTTGTTGGCTTTGTTCTGTTAATAGATATAACACCACCAATAGTGTTTCTTCCAAAAATTGTGCCTTGTGGGCCACGGAGAATTTCAACTGATTCAAGATCAAAAAGATCTAAATCAGTACCAGAATTCGATGCAGCGAAAACACCATCTATAACTGTACCAACAGTTGGCTCAAATGTTTTTTCCAAATCATCAAATGATAAACCACGAATAGCGGCACTCATACCGCCGCCACCAAAAGCCATATCATACATTTCAACATTTGGCGCAAGTTTTTCTAAATCTTGAACTCTTTGGATATTTCCTCTTTCAACTTGCTCAACACTTAGGGCTGATACAGCAACAGGAACATCTTGAATTGATTCAGATCTCTTACGAGCTGTCACAATTATTTCCTCAACAGTATATCCTGATGAGTTCTCTGTTTGAGCATTTATTTTTTCTAGAGTTAAAAAAGAAAAAGTAAGCGCAAACATTACAAAAAATTTCATTAATTTCATGAAAATCTCCTTAATAAATAGTAAGAAGAGTTAGATATAACAATTTAGAGAAAAATACCAACTAAAATATAATAAAAATTAATTTAATATATTGTTATACTAATATGTTGTATAATTACAACATTATTACCTTTTTTATTATAAATTTACCAGTTTTCGCCATAAGGTCTTAACCAGTGATCAAACGTCCAAGCAGATTTTGATTGGTGAGTGATATGCCAAACCTCAGAAGCTATATCATTTGGCTGGATAAAAAAGTCATCGGGTTTATCTGGCCAAGCTTTTCTTGTCCATTCTAAATCAATTGCTGCATCGATAGTTATATATGCAACATGTATTCCTTTAGGATTGAGATAACGAGCGAAAGATTCTGTTAATATTTTCTGTGCCGCCTTTGTTGATGCTGTTCCACCAAAATTTGCTTTTCCTCTATGGGCTGAGGTGTTTCCTGTAACTATAATCGCTCCATTTTTCTTCTTTATCATTTCGGGAGCAACTTTTTGAGCTATCCTATGAAGCGCTATAACATTTATATCAAAATTCGATTGTAATTCTTCAGAGGTGAATTCCAAAAAATTACCTCTAGTTCCTCTAACGGCATTGTGAATAAAAACATCAGGATAACCAAAATCTTTTATAATGCTATCAATAGTATTATTAAGGTATTCTGGATTCCTAAGNTCACAAGAGTAAGCTTTGCTACCTTCTAATTCATTCTCAAGTGACNTTAGTCTCTCTTCATCACGAGCAATCATAGCTACTTTATAACCGCCATCCGAGAAGCGGCGAGCTATAGATGAACCTGTTCCCGGTCCAACTCCTGTAATCAGAGCAATTTTCTTGGGCATATTAATCTTTTAGGGAAAGCTCTTTTGCCCAATCAATCCCTCTTCTGAGTAAATCATAAAAAACAGGAAGATCCCATGCACATCTCTCAACTTCAGGGTAATATGCCATTGGTTCAGGCAGATCAATCATATCATAATGTCCGCGNCAATGACCAAGAGTTAAATATAAAACCTCACCCTTGTCCACAGGATGTAAATAGAAAACTGGAACTTTAGTTTTTTCCCAATTTTCTTCAACAAANCCAGGTGTATTACCTTCAAATTCTGTCTCTAATAAGACATGNAATTCNCCNTGTGTTTCCATNANATATAANTCATCATTNGTTTGAAAAGGTTCTACGCCCTCAACAAGATGATGATCACCATCTGCAACAGTAACTGTATAAGGTTCTATTGGTGGATGAGATAAAAATTGAGAGCCTAGGGTTTCCATAAATATTGGNGCGACCCTAGGGCAATCAACTCTACCATCTGAAAGAAACTGAAGTATCGAATTTGTTCCATGTAATGCTAACCATCTCTTACCATTTGCCACAAAATCCCTTAATACCTTTTGTTGCTCAAGAGTTGGCCTAACATCACATGTGTATGTTATCAGAAAATCAGCATTTGAAATCGCATGCAGATTAGAATAATCCTCATATACTCTTGTACGGATTCTTTCATCTTCAGCAAGAAGCTTTAGAAGCTCTAAGCGGGCAAAGTCAATATCATGATATTTTCCGCCCGCTATAAGAACGACATCTAATCTTTTTTTAATGTCATCTGTCATTATTTATTTCTCCAGTAATTATTGACCAGATTTTATATTAAAATTGTACGCCTTTAGTAAATCCGCCATCAATGACAACATTTGTTCCTGTTGTATGACCGCTGGCCGGGCTCGCAAGAAATGCTACTGTTTTAGCAATATCTTCTCCGGAACCATACTTGCCTAGAGGAATTCCTTTTAATGTAGCATTATAGAAATCTTCCATATTATCTTTAATGTAATTCCATGGACCGCCTTCAATATAAATAGGGCCAGGACATATTACATTGGATCTAACTCCGTTTGGTCCTTCAGTTTGAGCAATATGATTTGAATAATTCAATAATCCTGCTTTAACTGCTCCATAAGGTCCGCTTCCTGGTCCTTGCTCAATAGCTGTTGTAGTAGAAATTATTACAATTGAACCATTTGATTCTCTTAAAGCTTCTAATGAAGCTTCTACAGATCTAACTGTTCCCATAATATCTGTTTGGAAATTAGCTGCCCATCCATCTTCACTTGGATTGCCTCCGCCAGCACTTACTTGAGGAACAAGGATATCTAAACCACCTAAGTCACTTATAGCTGAAGCTATCCATGTTTTTAATGCATCGCCATCAGCTACATCAACAGCTCCACCGATAGCATTAACACCTTTACCCTTTAATGCATCTAAAGCTGAATTTACATCATCAATATTTCGAGAGCAAATTGCAACATCAGCTCCTTCATCAGCTAATGCGTGGGCAGAGGCTAAGCCTATACCTTTACTTCCACCTGTAATGATTGCTTTCTTTCCTTTTAAACCTAAATCCATAACTTCCTCCTTTTATAAAATTACATTGGACCAAATCCTGGGGGTGCTCCACCAGGAATAAATTTCTTTTTTTCCTTCTGAGGCACTATAGCCTCAATTTTTCCATCTACTTCCCTTACATCAAAGCATATTAATGGCTTTGTGGATAGATTTGTCATTGATTTTCCTGTTGATAACTCGAACCTTGCTCCGTGATGAGGACATGCATAAAATCCATTCCTAACTCTTCCACCAGAAATACATTCATTTGCATGCGGGCAATTATCTTCGATTGCAAATAATTCTCCCTCAGCAGAACGCACAACTAAAACCTCTCTATCATTTATCTCGAAAACTGCCTCAGACCCACTTTCAACACTAGTTGAATCACAGACAAAAACATAGGTTTCTTGCTCGGTCATAATATTACCAAAAAAATTAAATGACTATTCTTTATAGCTAGGGACTTGACCGCCACCTTCCATAATTAATCTATCGACTACCTGATGAAAATGAATAATTCTTCTTTCCTGCTCACCGCACCATAATCCTCTGTACCCTGGGCTATTCATACCCTTTTGAACAAAAGGAAGATTATGAGCATCCTGATCAAGGACTTCTCCAAGAGTATGCTCTTCACCATCTTTAATATAAATATGTTCCGGACGGCCATTTGAGTCTTCTTCACCTTGAACCGCTTCTCCACGAGGATGCCCACGTACACCTCGGCCGCGACTTCCATCACGCGGGGGTTGAGGGTCCCGCGCTCCTCCTCGGCC
>PBRS01000041.1 GCA_002726005.1 Rhodobiaceae bacterium | reverse complement strand
ATATGTAGGGTTACGAGTTCTAATTGGATTTTAGAATAAAATGGATGACTTTTCTTCACATATAGGAATTATCGGCGGAGGAATAGCCGGTTTTACCCTTGGTTGCACCTTAAAAAAATATGGAATAAATACCGTTATATTCGAAAAAGAATCAATGGCATCTGAATCAGGCGCTGGAATATCTATTTCTCCTAATGGCGTAATACCTCTTGAACATTTAGATCTAATGGACGATTTAAAGAGCAATTCCTATAAGTCACAAAAAGGAATACTTAAATACAAATCCGAGCTTTTATTAGAAATGCCCTCACCCGTTTATTCAATGAATAGAAGAGATCTCATGCATATTCTATACAAAAGATATAAAGATCTTGGTGGTGAAGTTCTATTTGATCACGAACTTACAAGTATTGAGGGGGCAACGAAAGAGTTAGTCTTTTCTAACTCAAATTCCTATAAAATAAATCATATAGTTGCATGTGATGGAATAAGATCTTTTATCAGAGAAAACTTTTTCTCGAAGGGCCTACCTCCGATATATAGTGGGTATAGTGCATGGAGAGGATTTGCAAAATCAGATAATCGTAATGTTGAAATTTATTTCGGACCAAATAGACATCTGGTTAGTTATCCTATTAATGAAAACCTTGAAAGAAGCTTTACAGGGATAGTAAAAACAAAAAATCAAGAAGTTGAATCTTGGAAAGAAAAAGGGAGCCATGAAAATCTAGTGAAGGATTTCAAAGATTTCAACAAAGATCTTTCTTCACTTTTTAGTTCAGCCAAAGAAATCTATAAATGGGGTATCTTTATAAGGCCACCTCTCAAAAGTATAACAAAAGAAAACATAACACTGATGGGAGATGCCGCTCATCCAATGGTACCTTTTCTTGGACAAGGCGGGTGTATGGCTATTGAAGATGCTTACACTTTCGGCTATCTGTGCCACGAATTAAAATGTGATTTTATTAAAGTTCAGAAAAATTATCAGCTTTTAAGAGTAGAAAGAAATAATAAAATTCAACAAATGTCCCTTATGCAAGGGAGACTCAATCATATAAAAAACCCTCTTCTTGTTTATTTACGAAATCAACTAATAAAGAAAACAGGAATTGTTTCAAAACGTTTGAAAATTGCCCATACTTATGATGTACACGATAAAGTCATTAGAGAATTGCATTCTTAGCTTTTACCGATTCCCCATCGAATACCTCTACGCAAAAACTCATAATAGACTTCTGTATCCCAGGCACATCTTTCAACAGTTACTTCATCCATGAAAGGTCTCATATCATATTTTCCTCTGCAATGACCAAGTAGCAAATATAGAACCTTTCCTTTTCCAACATTATGCAAATACATTTGAGGGCGCGGATCATCATTAGGAGGATCAACAGCAACATAAGCTTCAGCAGGCTCTGAATATTCAGCATCCAAAAGGACATGAATTTTATCATCATATTCACAGTAATAAGGTTCGTCATACACTTCAAAATCATCAATACCTTTTGTTAATTGATGTTCTTTATCCTTAACTCTTACCAAAAAATCCATGTTTGGAGGATGCGAAATAAATCGGCTTCCAAGGAGCTCCATATATTCTGGGCATGTATTTGGCGTATCCGCTTTTCCACCTGCAAATTCCAAAATTGCATTGGTTCCATGCAAGGCAAACCAATTTCCACCGTTTTTAAGAAACTCTTCCATGTGTTTTACATCTTTGTCTTCGGGCTTGAGATCACAAGTGTAGGTAATTACAAGATTTTTTCCTATATGATCTTCAAAATTGGTATAATTATCTGAGACTGTTACAGAAATATCATCATGCTCTGCTAAAAGTTTAAGAAGTTCTAGCCTAGCAAAATCACTGTCATGGTATTTTGCATTACAGATTAAATGTACATGATATGGCTTTAATTCTTTATTCATTTTTAAGGTAACGCAAATGCAATTAAATGATCTGATGCAGGTGATCCAACAGCCCAATGACCTCCAGCAGCAATAACAACAATTTGTTTTCCATTCTCAGTTTTAAAAGTCATTGGAGTTGCATGTCCACCTGTAGGTAATCTAAATTTAGCAAGTTCGACCCCTGTTTCTGTATTAAATGCTCGTAAATAATAATCACTTGTAGCAGCAATAAAGGTTAAGCCTGATGCAGTAACGGTTGGGCCACCTACATTTGGAGCTCCCTTAATCCACCAAAAAGGAAAAGGAGCTAAATCCTTAGATGTTCCAAGAGGTATTTGCCATAGATGATCACCTGTATTTAAATCAATAGCCGTAAGATTTCCCCAAGGTGGTTTAGTACAAGGAACTCCTAAGGGCGACATAAAACCATATGCTCTTATGGTACAATAAGGTGTTCCTTCATTTTGCTGTAGCGCTGAAAATCTTGATTGAACACTGTCTCTTGCAAGCTCTTTTAATGCCTTATCGCAATCACTTCTTGGCACCATCACTATAGTGCTGGATAAATTCATTGTATTGGCTATTAAAATATTTCTTGATGAGTCAATTGCTGGGCCTCCCCAGTTTGCTCCCCCAATAGCACTAGGGTAATGAACACTTCCTTCAAGAGAAGGTGGTGTATACAGGCCTTCATTTCTTAAATCTTGCGCCGCTTTTTTGCAATAACCTCTATCCCATGGTGTAAAACCAAACACATCGTCAGGATCAAGATATGTTGGTGTCAGAGGCTTTGGTTTTGTAGGAAAAGGTTGAGTTTTAGTTACATAATCGCCTTCAACCGCTCCTTGTGGGACATCTCTCTCTTCAACGGGGAAAATAGGTTCACCAGTTTCTCTATTTAATAAAAACACAAATCCCATTTTAGTTGTTTGAGCTAATGCCTTAATAATCTTACCGTCTTTTTCGACATTATAAAAAGTAGGTTGAGAAGGAACATCATAGTCCCAAATATCATGGTGAACTGTCTGAAAGTGCCAAACAACATTTCCTGTTGATGCATTTAAAGCAACAACAGAACTTGAATAATAATCAGAACCATTGCGATGTCCGCCATAATTATCTGCTGCAGTATTGCCAGTAGGTAAATAAATAAGATTTAATTCGGGATCTGTTGAAATAATAGACCATACATTAGTAGTGCCTCTTTGATATAACTGATTACCATCCTCATCAATTATTGGTTCTTGATTTGGAGGTATTGGGTCCCAGTACCAAACCAAATCGCCTGTTACTACATCATAAGCTCTAACAACTCCTCCAGGAACCGATGTACTTACATTGTCTGCAACTCCACCCCCTACAATTATTAAATTCCCTATAATAGCAGGTGGAGAGACGCTGTAATAATAGGCTGGATTATGAGTTCCAAGGCCATCTCTTAAATCAACCTTCCCATTTTTACCAAAATCACTACAAAGTTCTCCTGTTTTTCCGTCTAAAGCAAAAAGCTCTGCATCAATAGTTCCTGAAATTATACGATGGTAACATTCATCATTCTCTGTCTTATTATTATCAATCCAGCTTCCTACACCTCTACAATGCAAAAGTGCTTTTTCTTTTATATTAATTTTTGGATCAAAGACCCATTTTTCTTCTCCAGTCTCAGGATCTAATGCAAAAACTCTATTATACGGAGTACAATAATATAAGGTTTCATTAACTAATATTGGTGTTGCCTGAAAAGAGGTTTGCTGACTGCTATTAGGTATGACATCTTCTGTCCAATTTAATCCAGCATGATAATCACCAGATCTATGTACCCATATCCTTTCTAAATCTTTTACATTACCAGGAGTAATTTCAGTTGCCTTTGAAAAATGCCCCCCACCAGGATCTTTACCGTAAGAAGACCAATCATCATTCTGAGCAATAGAATTAAAAGACAGAAAAATAAATAATAATAGGAAAGAGAGATACTTCATAAGATACTACTTTTCAGTTAATGCAAATGCTATCAGGTGATCAGATGCAGGTGTTCCTATGGCCCAATGACCACCAGCAGCAATTACAACAAACTGTTTTCCTTGCTCATTAGTATAAGTCATAGGAGTTGCATGGGCACCTGTGGGTAGCCTAAATTTTGCTAATTCTTCTCCCGTTTCAGTATTAAATGCTCTTAAATAGTGATCACTTGTAGCGCCTATAAATGTTACGCCTGATGCTGTAACAGTTGGACCACCAATATTTGGTGCTCCTTTAATCCACCAAAAAGGAAAAGGCGCTAGATCCTTTGATGTCCCCAATGGAACATTCCATAAATGTTCACCCGTATCTAAATCAATGGCAGTTAATGTGCCCCATGGAGGCTCAGTACATGGAACGCCTAAGGGAGAGAAAAAACCCATAGAACGCAAGTTACAATATGGCGCACCTTCATTTTCTTCAATATTAGTAAATCTCACCTGATTTTTATTTATTGATAGTTCCTCAAGGGGTTTATTACAATCTTCACGTGGAACCATAACAATTAAGCTTGCCATATTATTAGTATTTACAACCATAATATTTCTTCCAGGATCTATAGCTGGACCACCCCAATTATTTCCACCAACACCACTAGGATAATGGATACTCCCTTCAAGAGATGGAGGAGTATATAGACCTTCATTTCTTAATTTTTTTGCTGTCCTTTTACAATGCCCGCGATCCCAAAATGTGAAACCAAAAGCTTTCTCAGGGTCAAATTTTATTGGATTTAAAGGAGCAGGTTTCGATGGGAAAGGCTGAGTCCTGCTAACATAATCACCTTCAACTGCTCCCTGAGGCACTTCCTTTTCCTCAATAGGAAAAATAGGCTCGCCATTTTCTCTGTTAAACAAAAAAACAAGTCCAGTTTTGGTTGTTTGAGCAAGAGCTTTGATAGTTTTGCCATCTTTTTGGAATTCATAAAAAGTTGGCTGAGATGGAACATCATAATCCCAAATATCATGATGAACTGTTTGGAAACTCCAAACTAATTTTCCTGTATCAGCATTTAAGGCTACAACTGAGCTTGAATATTCCTCAAGTCCCTCTCTATGACCACCATAATAATCAGGTGATGCATTTCCAGTAGGAAGATAAACCATATTTAAATCTGGATCAGCTGATATTATTGACCAAACATTTGCAGTTCCCCTTCTATATAAAGGATTACCATTATCATCTATTATAGTTGCTTCATCTTGCGGGATTGGATCCCAAAACCATATTAAATCACCAGTTCTGATATCATATGCTCTTACAACACCGCCAGGAATATCTGTTGAGGCATTATCAAGAACACTGCCACCAACTACGATTTTATCATTTATGATTGCTGGAGGAGAAGTGCTCCAATAGTACATAGCCGGATGCTCGCCAAGCCCTTTTCTCAGATCCACCCTTCCTTTTTTACCAAAGCCCTCACAAAGTTGTCCGTTTTTAGCGTCAATTGAAAAAAGCTCGGCATCTACTGTTACACCCATTATTCGATGGTAACAATCATCAGAAGTTAATTTTGTTTCATCTTTCCAGCTACTCAATCCTCTACATGCTAAAATCGCTCTTCCATCTTTTTTTAATTTTGGATCAAACACCCATTTTTCTTCACCGGTTTCAGGGTTAAGAGCAAAAACTCTATTATAGTTGGTGCAATAAAATAATGTATTATCAACTAAAAGTGGCGTTGCCTGAAAGGAGGTCTGATATTCTCCGCCTTTTACTCCAGCTGAATTTGCTCCGCCCTTGTAGTCACCAGATCTGTGTTCCCAAACTTTTTTTAAATTTTTCACATTTTCAGGTGTAATTTCATTAGCTTTAGAGAAATGACCNCCGCCTGAATCCTTTCCATATGAAGTCCAGTCATCAGTTTCAGCAAAGACATGAGTTGATAGAAAAAATATCATTATGTGTAAAAATGTCTTTAGCATTTTGATTATCCCCAAAAGAAACCTTAGTAAATATATATANAGTGGACAAGGTTATTTTTGTTCATTTTAAAATTTACTTTGTGTGTTTAAGTGCCAAATTAATAAGTTATGTTGACAGTTACAACTATATTCATGTTAATTATTAAGTGATTTTTAAATTGGGGATTTAATAATGGCTAAAGTTGAAAAAGACTTCTTAGAAAGAAAAAATCCTACAGAGAGGANCTTTAAAGCCAAACCTTTCATACCAAGAAAGCCTATACCGGATCTTGGTCATGATAAATTAGATGGCGAAAGATTCTATACTCAAGATTTTATGCAGAAAGAATGGANCTCTATTTGGACAAAGACATGGCAGTTAGTGTGTAGAGAGTCAGACCTCAAATATGAAGGTTCGTTTATCACACATGAGATAGGTAAAGAATCCTTTCTTATAGTTAAAGGAAATGATGGTCAAATAAGAGGCTTTTATAATGTGTGTCAGCATAGAGGAAATAAATTATGTCAGCTTGATGAAGGGGAACTTGACACATTTAGTTGTCCTTTCCATGGTTGGAAATGGAATAACGATGGATCATTAAATTCTGTTTTTGCACCAGAACTCTATAAACAATTTGAGGATGGAGTTCCTTCAGATGAACTTGGCTTACCTGAGGTTAAACTGGATTCTTGGGGTGGTTGGCTTTGGTTAAATATGGATGATAAATCTGTATCTCTGAAAGAATGGCTTGGTGAATATGGTGAACATCTCGAAAGTTATAATTTCGAGAAATGGGAATTAATTGATTATCAAACTTTTGAATGGAATGGTAATTGGAAACATGCAGTTGATGCTTTTAACGAAAGTTATCATTTTACAGCGCTTCATCCTGATATGATTGAGTTCGGCGAAGGTCATGACATTCCAATTGAATTATCAGGACCTCATTCAAGAATGATTAATTTTAATGAAACGGTTAGTGAAGTTGTTGAAGATCAAGATACTTTTACTCCACTTCGTGAAGAAATGATGGGTGATCGAGTACAAGGTGAAATGAATGATGTTGATGAAGGTTATCAAGGCTCCGCAAAAGATTTACATCTATATTATGTAAAAAAGAGAAGATCGGAAGAAAACGAAATTGAAATTTATAAAAACATGAACGACGAACAACTTATTCATCAATATCATTACTTCTTCTTTCCAAGTGCGGTTTTTACAAATAGACCTGAAGCAGCAAATGTTTTTCGTTATAGACCTCACGCCACAGATCCTAATAAATGTTATTACGACTTCTTCATTTTGCTAAACAACACTGAAGGAAAAGAATTAC
>PBRS01000040.1 GCA_002726005.1 Rhodobiaceae bacterium | reverse complement strand
CTGTATAAATTGCATCTCTTTGTTTGATATTTCCCCATCTATTGCAGAAGATAGAGTCATGCTATAAATAAGAGCATCGTTTGGATTTAATAATGTCATGAATAAATCAATAATATCTGTAGCCCAAGAAAGCAAGTCATGGCCTTTCGAAGAGGCAAGAAAAATTTTAAAGCGCCTTGAAAAGTCAGGTTCTAATAGTGCTGTTTTTGAAACTGGTTATGGAGCTTCAGGTTTACCTCATATTGGCACTTTTGGAGAAGTTGCACGAACATCAATGGTAAGGCATGCTCTTAAGGTATTAGATAAAAGCATCGAGACAAAATTAATATGTTTTTCAGATGATATGGATGCATTAAGAAAAGTCCCAGATAATATTCCAAATTCTGAAATTTTATCTAAAAATTTAGAAAAACCATTATCAGATATTCCTGACCCTTATAATAAGTTTTCAAGTTTTGCCGATCATAACAATAATTTATTAAAAGAGTTTCTCGATCAATTTGGTTTTGAATATGAATTTGCTAGTGCGACAGATTATTACAAGAATGGTATTTTTGATGAGACATTATCAAAGGTCTTAGAAAATTATGAAGCAATTATAAATATCATTTTACCAACGATAGGTGAGGAAAGAAAAAAAACTTATTCACCTTTTCTTCCTATTTGTCCGGATACTGGTCAGGTACTCCTTGCAAAAGTTTTAGATTACAATATCAAAGAAAAATCAATTTTATATGAGCATCCAAATACGCAAGAAGAAAAACAGACATCAATTCTAGGCGGAAAATGCAAATTACAATGGAAGGCTGATTGGGCAATGCGTTGGGTTGCATTAGATGTTGATTATGAGATGGCAGGAAAAGACTTAATTGAATCTGTAACTCTTTCAGGAAAAATATGTAAAGCAATTGGAGGTTTTGCTCCAGTTGGTTTCAATTATGAATTATTTTTTGATGAAAAAGGTGAAAAGATATCTAAATCTAAGGGTAATGGTATTTCAATAGATGATTGGCTTAAATTTGCTTCAAAAGAAAGTCTCATTTTATACATGTATCAGAATCCTAGAAGAGCAAAAAAATTAACATTTGATGTTATTCCTAAAGCTGTAGATGAATATCAAAGTTTTTCAGAAAAATATCCTAACCAAGAAGTAAAAGACCAGTTAAGTAATCCGGTTTTTCATATTCATGACGGTAACCCAATAATAATTGAAAGTCCGGTTACATTTTCACTGATTTTAAATCTCGTTAGCGCCTCTCAGGCCAGCAGCAAAGAAGTAATTTGGGGTTTTATAAAGGGATATTTTGACGATATATCTGAAGAGGCAAGTCAATATATTGATCAATTAGTAGTTTTCGCATTGGAATATTATAATGACTTTGTTTTACCTACTAAAAAATATCGTAAACCAGAAAAACAAGAGATTGAATATCTTCAAACTCTTAAAGAAAACCTTCTAGGGATGGAAAATGAAACTGATCCTGAAAAAATTCAAACTATAATTTATGATATTGGAATGAATAGTCATTTTGAGTCTTTGAAGGATTGGTTTTCTGCCTTATATGAAATTCTACTTGGACAAACTCAAGGACCAAGATTGGGATCATTTATTATCCTATATGGCGTTAAAGAAGTTATTGATCTCATTGATAAGGCTATTGAAGGTAAGCTCTAATTCTTTTATTCAAATTTTTTTACGCCCTCAACCATATTTGTCATTCCTGATCCTCTCTTAAGAGGTTTTTGCTGACTTTCATGATATTTCCATCCCGTCAGCCAAGCTATTTCAAAAGTAGCAACAATTTTTCCATCTTTGGAAAAATTATCGATATAAATTTCATACATTCTATTCAAAACATCTTTTCTTAAGACTGATCTATTCATTCTTAGAAGGGAATTTGTTTCCCCGAGGTTTTTTAAGTCGGTTAATAAATTTGAGGGATGTTTATAATAGACAGAATGACGGTCAATATCAGCAACTGGTAATGAAAAATTTATTTCCTGCATTAATGAAGCCAAAGCTTGTAACTTAGCAAAAGGACTTACTCTTGGACTCATTCCTCCGCAAATCTCCTCCTCGGCTTTAATAAAAGAATAATTGAGTTCTTGCAGAGTATTTCCACAAAACATAGAGGCTATAAATAAGCCATTTGGTTTTAGACTTCTTAATGTTTGATAAAGAATGCCCGGTACATCATTTGCAAAATGAAGATTAAAGAAACTCATAATTAAATCTAATGATGACTCTTTAAATGGTATTAACTCTTCATCGTAGATAATATTTGTTTTATTACTTTTTCCAAGATTTCCATAAATTACATTTTTTACATTTTTTGGAAATTCTATTTTCGATCCTCGAAAACCAAATGCGAGAGAATTTTCAAAATTTTCATTAATGAGTGAAACTCTTTCAACAAAATCATTTTGATAGTCTTTGAAAAAGATTTTTTGGTCGAAATTATTTATATTTTCTTTTTCTTGTCTAATTTTTATAAGTTTTCTATTGTGCATCAAATAACTCTTTTTATTAAGAAATCTTGAATTTAATTACCAATTTACCATATTATAAGCATAGAGGATGAAATGGATATTATAATTTATACCGGACCTATGTGCCCTTATTGTGAAAAAGCGAAGGCTTTACTGCAAAGTAAAAGTTTAGATTATCAAGAGATATATGTTGGCGATAATCCAGATCTCATGATGGAAATGATTGAAAAAGCTAATGGAAAGCGTTCCGTTCCTCAAATTTTTATTAATGATACGCATGTAGGTGGTTATGATGATTTATATGCAATTGATAGAAGTGGTGATCTTGAAAAGCTTTTATCATGATTAAATATTCCCTTATTTGCGACCAAGAACATAATTTTGAAGCTTGGTTTTCTGACTATGATACTTGTGAAAAACAATTAGAAAAATCTTCAGTCGAATGTCCTCTTTGTGGTTCAAAAAAAATTAGCAAATCAATTATGGCTCCGAATATCCCTTCTAAATCTAATCAGAAAGCCCCTAAAAGTGATGTTAAGAAAGTTGAAATGGTTATGAATAAGATCAAGAAACACGTTAAGGAAAATTATGAATATGTTGGTGATAAATTTCCTGATGAAGCTAGAGCGATGCATTATGAAGAAAAAGAACAAAAAGATATTTATGGCGAAACAACAGTTGANGANGCAAAAGANCTTATNGAGGAAGGNATNAATGTNCAGCCTTTNCCATCTTTAAATCCCAAATCTAAGAATTAAGATTTAATAGCAGTACCAAGATAATTTACACTTGTATCTTCGGATAAATACCAACTATCGTAGATAGGGTTATATTTCATTCCCATAATATCTGTAATATTCAAACCGCTTGATCTAAAGATTATTTTTAATTCCTCAGGTGTAATAAATTTTTTCCAATTATGTGTACCTTTAGGCAACCAACCAAGAATATATTCTGCACCAACTATGGCTAAACCAAAGGACAATATATTTCTATTTAGTGTGGCAAAGAAAAGTAGCCCATTCTTTTTCAATAATTTTTCACAAGACTCAATAAATAAATTTAAATCTGCTACATGTTCTATAACTTCCATATTTAATATTACATCAAATTTCTTCTTACCCAATGTAAGTTCTTCAGCAGTTGTAATTTTATAATCAATTTCTAAGTTTTGTTCTTCAGAATGCGTTTTTGCTACATTGATATTTTTATCTACAATATCAATGCCTGTAACATTCGCTCCTAATCTTGACATTGGTTCAGATAAAAGACCGCCTCCGCAACCAATATCTAAGATATCAAGGTTTAAAAAAGGTTTTTCTAAATCTGACTCAATTGAAAAGTGATCAATCAATTTATCTCTAATAAATTCAATCCTTTTAGGGTTAAATTTATGCAAGGCTTTAAACTTTCCCGTTGGGTCCCACCACTCTTCTGCCATTTTTGAAAATTTTTCTTTTTCTAAAGGATCTATGGTTGTATTCATCTTAATTTCTTCTTCACTTATGCTTGCTCCTATGAGTCCTATACATTATCTATTACTTGTCCAGCTTATATAGAGTAATCTATATAACTAATTAAGGATAAATTTTGAAATAATTTTGGAGATAATGATGTCACGTATCGTTATGAAATTTGGTGGAACATCTGTCGGAAGTATTGATAGAATACAAAATGTCTCAAATATTGTTAAATCAGTATATGATGAAGGACATGAAGTTGTAGTCGTTTTATCTGCTATGGCTGGAGAAACAGACCGTCTAATCAATCTTACAAAAAATATCTCTGATAACTTTAGCCCTAAAGAATACGATGTCGTTATTTCTTCTGGAGAGCAAGTAAGTGTTGGCCTGCTTGCAGCAACACTGAATGAAAATGGAATAGATGCAAGATCTTGTTTAGGATGGCAAATTCCAATTATTACATCTAATGATCATAAATCTGCAAGAATTGAAGCTATAAAATCAGAGCTTATAAATAAGATTCTTAAAGATAAAAAAGTATGTGTTATTCCTGGCTTTCAAGGCATTACATCAGAGGGGCAAGTTTCAACTCTAGGAAGGGGAGGATCTGATACATCAGCTGTTGCAATTGCTGCAGCGATAAATGCTGATTATTGTGACATTTATACTGATGTAGATGGCGTATATACAACTGATCCCAATAAAATACCCGAGGCCAAAAGACTTGATAAAGTGTCATATGAAGAAATGTTAGAAATGGCATCTTTGGGTGCTAAAGTTCTTCAAACAAGATCAGTTGAGACTGCTATGACAAATAATGTTGCTTTAAGGGTATTATCTAGTTTTGTTAACGAAAAGAAAGAAGATGCGGGCACTATTGTTACAGAAGAGGACGCTATTAATGATCAACGCGTTGTTACAGGTATAGCCTCAAGCCTCAATGATTGTAAAATAACTTTAATAGGTGTAAGAGATAAACCTGGTATTGCTGCTAAAATATTTTCATCACTTTCAGAAAATAATATCAATGTTGATATGATCGTGCAGAATATTTCAGAGAGCTCTAGAACAACTGATATAACTTTTACAATACCTAAAGATGATTTGTTGAACGCAGAAAAAATTATGGAACAAATTAAAGACGATGTTCCGTATGAAAGTTTATTGACTGATAGCAACATAGCTAAGATTTCCATTATTGGCGTTGGCATGCGAAGTAATGCAGGCGTAGCCGCTAAGATGTTCAGCATATTGTCTGAGAATGATATTAATATTGATGTTATCTCTACTTCAGAAATTAAAATATCAATTCTTATTAGCAATGAGCAGGCTGAAAAAGCTGTTAATATGCTGCATCAGTCCTTTATATTAGATAGTTAAATTTATCTGGTTTTGTTTGAAAGGTAACTAATGAATAACCCTTATGGGATAGATATTAAAAGGCAGACGACAAGAAAAATATATGTCGGAGACATGCCTGTTGGAGGTGATGCGCCTATTAGTGTTCAATCAATGACAAATACTGATACACGGGACATCAAATCAACAGTAAAACAGGTATTGGACTTAGAGGGCGCAGGCGCCGACCTTGTTAGAATTTCTTGTCCTGACGAAGAGTCATCAAAAGCTCTAAAAGAGATAATTGATCAAACAAATGTTCCTATAGTTGCTGATATTCATTTTCATTATAAAAGGGCAATAGAAGCAGCAGAGTCTGGTGCATCATGCTTAAGAATTAATCCAGGAAATATTGGATCCATTGATAGAGTTAAAGAAGTCGTTAAAGCTGCCAAAGACAATAATTGTTCAATTAGAATAGGTGTTAATGGCGGATCTTTAGAAAAAAATATACTTGAAAAATATAAAGGACCTTCGCCAGCAGCAATGGTTGAGAGTGCATTATTACATGAAAATATTTTAAAGGATTTAGATTTTAATAATTTTAAGATATCAGTAAAGACTTCAAATGTTTTGCTTACAGTTGAGTCATACAAAGAGTTATCAAAAGTAACTGATGCNCCTCTCCATTTAGGAATTACCGAAGCTGGAGGATTAATGGATGGNACAATTAANTCTTCCATTGGTATTGGTCAACTTCTGGCCCAAGGAATTGGAGATACATTAAGGGTTTCTTTATCCGCTGATCCAGTTGAAGAGATAAAAGTTGGTTTTAGTATTTTAAAAAGTCTTGGATTAAGACATNGAGGAGTTAATATAATNTCNTGNCCNTCATGCGCAAGNCANGGNTTCGATGTTATNGGNACNGTAAAAAANNTGGAAGANCGNTTATCAANTATTTCTGAACCNTTTACAATTTCTATAATTGGTTGTGTAGTTAANGGNCCNGGNGAAGCCACNATGTCAGATGTTGGNTTTACTGGNGGNGGAAATGATAGTGGAATGCTTTATGTAGATGGNAAACAACTTGCAAAACGNAATAATGANGANNTNATTGANTCAATTGTTAATGAAGTTGAAAAAAAAATAAAACAAAAATAAATAAAGACATTANTAAATATGACTCAAATACCACTAGATAAATTAGAAAGTATATTAGATAGATCAAGCGAGTTAGAGAAATCTCTAAGCAGTGAATTATCCTCAGAAGATTATGTAAAGTTTTCGAAAGAGTATTCAGAAATTGAGCCTTTAAAAAATGCAATTATTGATTGGAAAAAATTTCAAACAGAGAGCGAAGAATTAAATGATATTATAAATGATGACTCGTCTGATCCTGAAATGCTCGATCTTGCAAAAACTGAACTAGAAGAATTAAAAGAGAATATTTTACAAATAGAAGAGTCAATTCAATTAATGCTTTTACCTAAGGATAAGGCTGATGCTAATGATGTTATTCTAGAAATACGCGCAGGAACTGGGGGTGATGAAGCGGCTATCTTTGCGGGAGATTTATATAGAATGTATCAAAGATACAGCGATTTAAATAAATGGAAGACACAAATAATGGCTTTATCGGATGGTGATGTTGGTGGGTATAAAGAGATAATTTTATCAATTTCTGGAGAAAATGTATTTTCGAAATTAAAATTTGAATCTGGTGTTCATAGAGTTCAAAGAGTTCCAGCAACAGAGTCAAGCGGAAGAATTCACACCTCGGCCGCAACTGTAGCTGTTCTACCGGAACCTGAAGATGTTGATGTAGATGTCCAAGATAAAGATATCAGAATTGATGTATTTAGAGCCAGTGGTCCTGGGGGGCAATCAGTTAATACAACAGATAGCGCAGTAAGAATTACACACTTACCAAGCGGCATTGTTGTTAGTCAACAAGATGAAAAATCTCAACATAAAAACAAAGCAAAGGCTATGAAAATATTAAGAGCAAGGTTATATGAGGCAGAAAGGGATAAGCAGCTTCAAGAAAGAGCTGAAGATAGAAAAGGTCAAGTCGGATCTGGAGATAGATCTGAAAGAATTCGCACATATAATTATCCGCAAGGAAGAGTAACCGATCATAGAATTAATCTTACCTTACATAAACTTGAAACTATACTTGAAGGACAAGATTTGATTGGCCTTATTGAAGCCTTGATAACTGAAGAAAAGGCACGACAGCTCTCTCAGCAAAACTAATATGCTTTTATCTGAAATTCATAGGAATACTAAAGAAAAGTTTGATGAATTGAAAATTCAAACAAGTGAGATTGAATCAAGAACTATCATTAAAAAGATATTGGGTTTGAGTGATAAAGATTTTATTATGGATATTAAAATCTCACTATCAAATAAAGAAAGTGAATATCTTTCAAAAGTAATTTTACAACGCCTATCTGGAAAACCTCTTAGTAGGATCTTTGGAAGTAAAGAATTCTTTTCTATGAAATTTGATATAAATGAATTTGTTCTTGATCCTAGGCCTGAATCAGAAATTCTTGTCGAAAAAACCCTCGATCTAATTCAAGAAAATAATTTAAAATCAATATTAGAATTTGGAGTTGGTTCTGGTTGTATTATTGCTGCAATACTTAGTAATTCGATAGGAACTAAAGCTGTTGGTATAGATATTAGTGAGAAAGCAATTATGACCGCTAAATCTAACCTAATCAAAAATGGAATTAAAAACTTTGATTTAATTGTTGGTGATTGGGGGTCATCACTTGATAGATCTTTTGATATTATAGTTTCTAACCCACCATATATTAAATCAAATGATATAAAGAATTTAGATAAGAATGTAAAAGATCATGATCCTCTAATTTCTCTCGATGGTGGTTGTGATGGGTTAGATTGCTTTAGAGTTATTGCCAATCAAGGTGCTCATCTAATTAAAGACGAAGGTTACATTTTGGTTGAAATTGGTCATGATCAAACTAAAGGTGTTGAGAAAATATTCGAAAATAATGACTTTTTACTTATCAATAAAGTCAAAGATTATAGTAAGTTAGATAGAGTCTTGATTTTTGTTAAAAAAAAAATAAAAAAATAGTGGAAATCTAATTTTCTAAAGGCTAGTGTCTTTCTTGCTAAATGAAATTAAGCTATTCCCAGTAAAGGTAAAAAGTTTTTATAGAAAGATAGCTCTTTAGTATTAAAAAATAATTAGGAAAAATTTATGTTAGAAATTAAAATGGTATTTTCCCATGGTTAGACCCCCAAATAATAATTCTAGAAGAAGAAGAAACAACAACAGAAGGCCTAATGGAAGAGGAAATGGTAATTTGGATTCTTCAGGTCCTTCAGTAAAGGTTAGAGGATCAGCAAGACAAGTTTATGATAAGTATCTTCTATTAGCCAGAGATGCTAAGTCTTCAGGAGATACGATTCTTTCAGAAAGCTATTTTCAGCACGCCGAACATTATGCCAGAATATTAATTGAGAGTGGTAAATTTGAAATTAATTCATCGAATAATTCTAAAAAAGATGAAGTGCGAAAAAGTGAGCAAGAAAAGAAAACAGATAATAAATCAAATGATGATGCTGAAAAAGCTTCAAATGAAAATGGATTAGATTCCATCGAGACTGAGAAAATTTCAAAAAGTGAAGATTTAGAATCATCAGCCGAAGAAATACCACAAAATTAATAGTTTATTTAAAAATGATATTAATTTAGTTGCTAAATTTAACTAAATAAAACAACCCTTTATAAGGTTATATTTCAAATTAGAATTTTAAGTCTTTTTTTATTTAAAAAATGTTAAAAAAAGGTTTACATTCTTTAGGCGGACACTTATAAACCGTGTTCCGAGCTGTAAAAAGTTTGGTAGATCTTTTATAGATCGAAATACATTAATCTAAATTCCTTTTTAAATTGGCTGATAGATTTTTGTGCGCTCTTTTAAATTGTGATTAAAGAAAGAGAAACGCAGATGGCGGTGTCCTAGCGGGTAATTTTCTATGAAAATTACCAAATTAATTCGACTCGTCTTTGCGTTTCAAGCCAACGCACAATAGTGCTAAATTTTTTTTGGTGCCATTGTCGATAATTTGAGATAACAAGACAGTACGAGTCGTAAATGTTCAAACTTAAGAGTTTGATCCTGGCTCAGAACGAACGTTGGCGGCACGCTTAACACATGCAAGTCGAACGAGAAACCCGAGCTTGCTCGGGTGGAAAGTGGCAGACGGCTTAGTAACGCGTGGGTATCTACCTAGAGGTTTGGAACAACTATTGGAAACGATAGCTAATACCAAATATTCCCTTCGGGGGAAAGATTTATCGCCTTTAGATGAGCCCGCGTCGGATTAGCTTGTTGGTGA
>PBRS01000039.1 GCA_002726005.1 Rhodobiaceae bacterium | reverse complement strand
TACTGGATCCTTCAGTAACTATAAAGCCAACAACTAATCAAATAGATGATTTATTAAATGAAATAAAATCTGTGATTGATAATGGTAATCGAGTTTTAGTAACAACATTAACAAAAAAAATGAGTGAATCTCTTAGTGATTATTTATTAAAAATGGGAATTAAAACAAGATATCTACATTCAGATATTGACACACTAGAAAGAATAGAAATTTTAAGAGATTTAAGAAAGGGTGAGTTTGATGTATTAGTAGGTATTAACTTATTAAGAGAAGGTCTAGACTTACCAGAAGTACAACTCGTTGCAATCATGGATGCTGATAAAGAAGGTTTTTTAAGATCTGAAACTAGTTTAATTCAAACAATAGGTAGAGCTGCAAGAAATAAAGACGGTTACGTAATAATGTATGCTGATAAAATGACTGATTCAATTACTAAAGCAGTATTTGAAACAAATAGAAGAAGAGAAATTCAAGAAGAGCATAATAATAAATATGGAATAAATCCTGAAACTATAAAAAAAGAAGTTACTGATATATTAGAAATGGTAGAAAAAAATAGACCCTCAAAAGAAGATATTAAATCGAGATCAGATACTAATTTAAAAAATGCATCAAAAGAAGATTTATATAAAATATCTAAAGATATTGAGAAAGAAATGCATTTAGCTGCTGATTTATTAGAGTTTGAAGTTGCCGCTAGATTAAGAGATGAATTGAAAGAAATAAAAAAAGAAATAATGGAGTTGCCTAAATAATGAGTAAAGATTATTTAAAAGTTAAGGGTGCAAAAGAACATAATTTAAAAAATATTTCAGTTGATATACCAAAAAACAAGTTTGTTGTAATAACTGGTTTATCTGGGTCAGGCAAATCTTCCCTAGCTTTTGATACAATATACGCAGAAGGTCAACGTAGATATGTCGAAAGCTTATCAGCATATGCCCGTCAATTTTTAGGACAGATGGAAAAACCAAATGTAGAAAGCATAGAAGGGCTTTCACCAGCAATTGCGATAGATCAAAAAACATCATCAAGAAGCCCTCGATCAACAGTAGGTACTGTTACTGAAGTACACGATTATCTAAGATTATTATGGGCAAGGATTGGAATAAGTTTTTGTCCTATCTGTGGAACAAAAATTATAAAACAATCTGTTGAGTTTATAGTTAATCAAGTATTAAACATAGGGGAAGATATCAATGTAGAAATTCTCGCACCAGTCGTTAAATCACGTAAAGGCGAATTTGAAAATCTTTTTAAGGACCTACTTAAGGAAGGATTCAGTAGAGCATATATAGATGGTGAACTTACACGATTAGATGAAGCAAAAAAATTAGATAGATATTTTAATGACGATATATCTGTTGTTGTAGATAGAGTTAAAATTAAAAAAACAGGTGGAAGAAGATTACCGCAATCAATAGAGGCTGCTCTTAAACTAACTGATGGTGTAGTTGATATAAAAATAGATGACGAAATAAAAAACTTTAGTCAAAATTTAGGCTGTAAGGAATGTGGAATATCATATGGCGAACTTGAACCAAGAGATTTTTCATTTAATTCACCTTTTGGTGCATGCAATTATTGCAATGGATTAGGTGTTAATTATGAGATTGATGAAAATTTATTATTAAAAGATAAAACATTGTCAATTAATGAAAATGTATTTCCTGAAATGTCATTTCGAAAATATTTTAGAGCACAAATATATGGTGTTTGTGAATATTTTGAAATACCTAAAGAAGTACCTTATGAAGAATTATCTAAAAATGATAAAGAAATATTGCTTTATGGAACAGATGGAATAAAAACGCCAATAAATTATACAAATAGATTCGGTAATTCAAGATCCTGGAAAAGAGAGTTTCCTGGTGTTATACCATTATTCAAAAAGATATATGAAGAAACAAGTTCAGATAAAAGGAGAGATCATTACATGCAATTTATGCGTGAACTTGATTGCGGAGAATGTGATGGTGAGAGACTTAATGAAAGATCAAGAAATGTAAAAGTAAAGACTCTCACATTAGGAGAATTTAATAAATTATCTATAAAGAAATCTTATGAAGTAATTGATAATTTAAAACTTACTGGAAATTCAAAAGAAATTGCTGAAGCAATATTAAGAGAAATTAAAGAAAGATTAAGTTTTTTAAATGAAGTAGGTTTAGGCTACTTACAACTCAACAGGGGAGCTGCAACACTTTCAGGGGGCGAAGCTCAAAGAATTAGATTAGCAACACAGATTGGTTCAGGTCTTACGGGAGTTTTATACGTTCTAGACGAGCCATCTATTGGATTACATCAATCAGATAACAAAAAATTAATAGATACATTATTAAAACTAAAAAACTTAGGAAATACAGTGTTGGTTGTTGAACATGATGAAGAGACAATGAAAAGCTCTGATTATTTAATTGATATTGGCTGGGGCGCAGGTGAAGATGGAGGAAATATTGTAGCTGCTGGTGATTGGGATACAATATCGAAAAATAAAAAGTCAATAACAGGTAGATATCTTTCAGGAAAATTAAAAGTACCATATCCAAAAGTGAGGAGAAATGGTAACGAAGGAAAAATAGTAATAAGAGGTGCTAAAGAAAATAATTTAAAGAATATTACAGCAGAGTTTCCTTTAGGAAAGTTTGTTTCAGTGACTGGTGTTTCTGGAAGTGGAAAATCAACATTAGTTTCTGAAATATTAGCTAAAGCTATAAACAATGAATTTACAAGAAAAAACTGGAATCCACCAGGAGTTCATAAAAGCATAAGTGGTTTGAACTATATAGATAAGTTAATTGAAATAGATCAATCACCAATAGGACGTACACCAAGATCAAATCCAGCCACTTATTCAGGAGTGTTTGACATGATTAGAAATCTCTATTCTTTAACTGAAGAATCAAAAATAAGAGGGTACAAACCAGGAAGATTTTCTTTTAATGTACCCGGAGGAAGATGTGAGTCTTGTAAAGGTGATGGCACAATTAAAGTTGAAATGTATTTTTTACCTGATGTTTATGTTATGTGTGAAGATTGTGATGGTTCTAGATATAATCCTGAAACTTTAAGCATTAAATGGAAAGGTTATAGTATTGCAGATATTCTTAACTCAACTGTAGAGAATGCATTAAAAGTATTTGAAAATCAACCAAAAATACATCGAATTATAAAAACATTAGATGATGTTGGTTTGTCGTATATAACACTTGGTCAGTCAGCAACAACACTTTCAGGAGGAGAAGCTCAGAGAGTAAAATTAGCAAAAGAGTTAAGTAAAAGGTCAACAGGCAAAACAATGTATATTCTTGATGAGCCAACAACAGGATTACATTTTGCAGATGTACAAAAACTTATGGAAGTATTGCATATGCTAGTAGATAAAGGAAACACAGTGGTAGTTATAGAACACAATCTAGATGTTATAAAAAATTCAGATTGGATAATTGATCTCGGCCCTGAAGGTGGAGAAAATGGTGGAAAAATAATTACAGAAGGGACGCCAGAAAGCGTAATTGGTGATAAAAAATCCTTAACAGGCAAACATCTTAAGTTAGTTTTATAAATGCAAAAAATAATAAATAAAGAAATTCCAAACGAACCAGGAATTTATATATTTAAAGATAATTATTCTGAACCGTTATATGTTGGTAAAGCAAAGAACTTAAGAAAAAGGGTACCATCATATTTTTCTAAACAATCTTCTTGGAAAGTAAAAAGATTAGTCTCTGAAGCAAATGAATTAAGTTTTATAGTTTCTAAGAATGAAGCAGATGCGCTATTAGCTGAATATTCATTTATACAAGAATATAAACCAAAATATAATGTTCAATTTAAAGATGACAAATCATATCCATATATAACTCTTACTAATGAAATCTGGCCTCGTGCATATATTTCGAGAAAAATTAAATCAGAAAATAATAATTTTGGCCCTTTTCCTTTTGTTGGCTCAGCTAAAAGATCTTTAGATCATTTAATAAATATTTTTCCAGTAAGAACTTGCTCAAACACTGTTTTTAACCGACATCAAAAATTAAACAAACCTTGTCTTTTGTTTGATATAGATAAATGTTCTGGTCCTTGTATAGAAGCAATTAATAAAGATGAATATAGTAAATTCACTAAGAGTTTAAAAGATTTTTATTCTGGTAAGTCTGATAAATATATAAATAAGAAAATTGCTGATATGAAAGATTATTCAAATAAACAAGAATATGAAAAAGCTAACGAAACAAAAAAACTTATAAACCACTTAGAGAATGCTAGGTCAACTCAGACGTTGTTAGTTGATAATAAACAATCAGTTGATGTATTAGGCGTTGATATAGACAACTTAGATGTTGTTATATCATGTTTACTCATTAGGAATGGAAGAATAGTTGGAGAAGTTAAAAAAACTTTAGAACCCATTGATACAGAAGAATATAATGAATATTTACCACAGGTTATATTGTCCATTTTTTCAGAGAACGAACCGTCAGAAGAAATATTAGTCAGTCATAATTTTCCATATTCTGAAATTATTGCAAAAGAACTATCAAATAAATGGACAAAAAATATAGAACTTAAAACACCTAAAAGAGGGTGGAAAAAAGATTTATTAGACACAGCTATAATCGATGCAAAAGAAATAAGAAGAGTAGTAAATTTCAGAAGACGTACAGATTTAGAATTTAGAACACAGTCATTAGAACAATTAAAAAATAATCTAGGATTAGTTAAGATACCTTACAGAATTGAAGCTTATGATATTTCTAATTTAGGAGATAAATTTAGAGTAGGTTCAATGGTTGTTATGGAAGATGGAATATGTAAACCTTCTATGTATAGAAAGTTTCATATAAAATCTTTTGAAGGTCAAGATGACTTTAAATCAATGGAAGAAATTCTTTTTAGAAGATTAAAAAGATTAAATAAAAATAATGAAGTTGATAAAAGTTTTAAGAAATATCCTGATTTGATATTAGTTGACGGTGGTAAAGGTCAATTATCTTCGGCTAAAAGCATAATAGATCATTTTCAGCTAGATATTGAATTAGTTGCTTTGGCTAAAAAAGAAGAAGAGTTATATCTCCCAAATAGGAAAGAACCTTATCTTTTAAATAAGGATTCAGAAGCTTTGTTTTTACTGCAGAATATTAGAGACGAAGCTCATAGATTTGCTTTAAAAGAAAATAGAAGGCTTAGAACAAAGGAAATTAGGAATAAATAGCTCATTCAAGAAAGTTCTACCATCTAAACCATCACTAATTAGAATGTTATTAAAGGAATTTAATTGGCAATAAAAAGACCAGAAGTTTTATTATTAGTAGGAATGTCCGGAGCAGGTCGTTCTGCTAGTTCCAATGTTTTTGAAGATTTAGGATATTACGTAATTGAAAACCTACCCCCAGATTTAGTTGAATCAGTTGTTGAGTCAAATGATGTTGCGGAATCAAACAGGCAATTAGTACTAACTGTTGACGCTAGGGATGGCTTTGCCCAAGATGAGTTAAATAAAAGTCTTGATAGATTAAGCCAATCTGGAGTATTAACAAGGATTATTTTTCTAGATGCAGATACCGAAACTTTAATAGAAAGATATGAAGAGAATAGAAGACCTCATCCTATGGGACAAGAGTCTTTATCTCAATCTGTAAAAATGGAGCGTGATTTACTTAAACCTATAAGGGAGTTGGCTGATTTAGTAATTGATACAACTGATATGAATGTCCACGACCTAAGAAAGAGAATAATAGAAGGTTTTCAAGGTGAAGCAACTAATCAAGATTTAAAAATATCTGTAACATCATTTGGGTTCAAAAATGGTTCACCTAGGGATGCTGATTTAGTTCTAGATGTTAGATTTTTACCTAATCCTCATTGGAGGGAAGAACTTCGCTCATCTACAGGTCAATCACCTATGGTTAGGAACTATGTATTATCCTTTGAAGATGCTCAAATATTTTTAGATAAAGCTAAAGATCTTATAGAATTTTTACTTCCTAGATTTACCTCTGAAGGAAAATCATATGTTGGTATTGCAATTGGCTGTACTGGAGGAAAGCATAGAAGCGTTGTTATGACAGAAGAAATTGGGAATTGGTTAAAAAATGATGGAAAGGATGCTGTAATTATCCATAGGGATATGAAAGAAGCATAAGTGACCACTCAAAATTTAGGTAATGTACTAGTAAGATCTGATTTAAATGTTCCGATTAATAATGGATCAATATTAGATAATTTTAGAATTATAAAATCAATTGAGTATATTGATAAATTAGAAAAAATTTCTAGGAGTATAACTTTTATCAGTCATCTAGGGAGACCTAATGGAATAGATAGTTCTTTATCACTAAAGCCTGTTGCTGATGAAATGAGCAAACTATTAGGACGAGATGTAACATTCATGAAAAACAATAATGACAAAAAAATTGAAACTCTATTGTNCANAAATAAAAAAAGNATCTTATTGTTAGAAAATTTAAGATTTAATGAAGGNGAAGTAAGNAATGATAATAANTTCGCAAAAGATTTAGCCAGACCTTTTGACACNTATATATTAGATGCTTTTGGTGCTTCACACAGAAATCATGCATCAATAGTTTCAGTTGGCANTCATCTAAATTCATACCAGGGCCCTTTAATGAGTAAGGAGATTGACGAATTAGATAAAGTATTAAGAGAATCAAATGATGATTTCACCATAATACTTGGAGGTGCAAAAGTTTCAGATAAGTTAGATCTCATTAAAAACCTACTTCCACGTGTGAATAGTTTATTGATAGGTGGGGGAATGTGTTTTACTTTTTTAAAGGCCTTAGGTCACAATATAGGAAATTCATTAAGTGAAGATGATTTTATTAATTCTGCTAAAGAAATTCTCGATTCAGTTGATGGTAATAAAATAAAATTACCAGTAGATTTTGGTGTTACTAAATCAATTGAAAATAACAGCAGAGTAAATATAGATTTAACTGAATTTAGTGATGATGATATCGGTATAGACATAGGGAGAGAAACAATAAATGAATTTAGTAAAATCTTAGCAAAATCTAAAACTATATTTTGGAATGGCCCCATGGGTATATTTGAAGTTGATGAATTTAGTTTTGGAACAAAAAAATTAACAAAAATAATGTCTGAGTTAAATGCTCACACAATAGTTGGTGGCGGTGATTCAGTTAATGCAATTAATAAATTTTCTAGTTTAGATAAGTTCAATCATGTATCTACAGGTGGAGGTGCATCATTAGAATACTTAGAAGGAAAACATCTACCTGGTGTAAATATTTATAATCAACTTATAATTAAGTAAATAATGAAAAAAATAATAATAGGTAATTGGAAATTAAACCTTGATCATTTAGAAGCAATTCAGCTACTTCAAAAGTTGAATTATTCGATAGAAGAAGATAAAGAAGAAAAGATAGATATTGTAGTTTCTCCTTCTCATACATCTTTACGTTCTATTCAAACAATTATTGATACTGATAAATTAAATATTCAATTATCAGCACAAGATGTATCTCAATTTTCCGAAGGGCCATACACTGGTGAAGTTTCAAGTCACCAATTAAATAAATTGAATGTTAGTTATTGTATTGTAGGACATTCTGAAAGAAGAATTGAGTTTAATGAGAATGATGAAATAATAAATAAAAAGATACACAACTTAATTAGTGAAGACATAACACCAATAATATGTTTTGGTGAATCATTAGAACAAAGGAATAATGATCAATATTTAGATCATATTTCAAATCAGATTGATGCAGCTGTTAAAGGTTTGAGAAAAGACAAAGTTAATAATCTTATTTTTGCGTATGAGCCTATCTGGGCAATTGGGACAGGAGAAGTTGCTTCTGCAATAGATGTTGTTGAAGTTTTGTCTATGGTAAAAGAAAAGATTTCTGAAAAACCTTTTTATGACAGCGATACAGTACGTTTTATATATGGAGGAAGCGTAACACCAGATAATTCTCATGAATTATTAAATTCAAAAATTATAGATGGTGCTTTAGTTGGAGGGTCTTCATTGAGCGTTGAAAAATTTGTAAAAATTATTAATTCAATAGATTTATGAATTTAGTTTTTGTACGTCACGGCCAAAGTATTTGGAATTTAGAAAATAAATTTACTGGATGGGTGGATGTTGGTTTAACTGAAAAAGGAATTGAAGAAGCTAATATAGCTGGTAAAACTTTGATAGAAAATAAATTTATACCTGAAATTTGTTTTACATCTTATTTGATTAGAGCAATTGAAACTTCTAATAAATTATTAAATCAATATGACGAAACTCTTATTAATGAAATAAATATTCAAAAAAGATGGCAATTGAATGAAAGGCATTACGGAGCATTACAAAGTTTAAATAAGATAGAGACAACAAAAAAATATGGTGAAAGCCAAGTTCATGCTTGGAGAAGAAGCTACAAAACAAAGCCACCTTTTGTTGAAAAACATTCAAAATATGATCCAAAACAAGATCATGCTTACAAAGAGGTTGTTGATGAATTGCCATTAGGTGAATCTCTTGAGGATGTAGTACTAAGAGTTGAATCAACCTTAAGTGAAATCATCCAATTATCTAATAATAAAAGTGTTCTTGTTGTTGCTCATGGAAATAGTATTAGGGCTATGTTAAAAATTATTGAGAATATTTCAGACGAAGCAATAGTTGAAGTTAATATTCCCACCGGAATACCTCTCGCATTTAATATTAACAATGATAAAATAACTAAGATTGGGTACCTTGGTGACCAAGAAATAATTGAGAGCTTAGAAAAAGAAATAGAACAACAAGCAAAATTAGAAAAGGATAATTAAATATGGGATCTACGACAGCAATACTTATATCAGTACATATAGTTGTATCAATTGCCCTCATTGCTTTAATTATGCTCAATAGTGGTAAAGGTGGTGGTTTATCTGATATGTTAGGCGGACCAGGTGCTTCAGGAAATATTGGCCAAACCTTAGCTGAAAGAAATTTAAGTCGTATTACTGCTTTAGTTGCTTTAATGTTTGCAGCAACTACATTATCTTTATTCTGGTTTCTTGACTGATAAAGCGCGGGTGGCGGAACTGGTAGACGCGCAGGATTAAGGATCCTGTGGGATAAAACCCGTGGAGGTTCGAGTCCTCTTCCGCGCACAAAAAAAATGGAAAATAAAAAAACAATAGCAATTATAAATGACCCTGATGTAACTCTTGGATCACTTGAAAATAATAATATTAAATTACTTAATGCTTGGGAAGCTGATTGGGAAGAAATGACTTCTTCTAATGATTATATTATTTTAGGTGGACATATGGGTGCATACGATACTGATAAATATCCATACTTAATGTCTGAAAAGAAATGGATATCTAAATCAGTAAATAATGGAATTAAAATATTAGCCATTTGTTTAGGTTCACAACTTGTAGCTGACTCATTAGACGGTGAAGCATATCTTTCTGATAAAATAGAATTTGGATTTAAGAAATTAAATTTTATAAGAAAAGATGAAATATTTTCTGATTTTAAAGATGCTGAAGTATTCACATGGCATAGAGATACATTTAAAATTCCATCAAATGCACAACTTATAGCTGACACAGATTTTCCACAAATTTATAAAATTAAGAATACAACTTGTATTCAATTTCACCCAGAAGTAACAGTGGATCTATTTGATAAATGGTATGACAGTGAAGTTAGCAAAGAAGAATTAAAAAATTATGATGTTGA
>PBRS01000038.1 GCA_002726005.1 Rhodobiaceae bacterium | reverse complement strand
CGATCGATCCTATTGTCTTGTCGTAAAGAAATTGAAAAAAAATGATCGGGAAAGTTTAGAAATAAAATATGGTCATAAAAAAGTTTTTAAATCTTATGCCTCACCTTGGGTTTAACTTACTGTGCAGTAAATCCGCCATCAACACTCAAAACAGATCCCTGGCATAAACTGGAATCATCTGAAGCAAAAAAGAAAATTGCACCTGCGACTTCTTCTGCTGTTCCCATTCTTCCAATCGGCATTGTGTTCCTTAACATTTCCTGTGCCTCAGTTTTATCAGGCATAAGATCTGTCCATCTTTCCATCATACCTGTTTGAATAACCCCAGGACAAACACAGTTAATTCTCACACCAGTAGAAGCTAACTCGATCGCCATATCGCGAGTAAAAACTACCAATCCGCCTTTGGCACTTCCGTAAGCAGTTGAAAGAGGGAAGCCAACTAGACCATTCAAAGAGGAAATATTAATGACACTTCCAGATTCTGCCTCAACCATCTTTGGCACAATATGTTTACACATTAACCAAGGGCCTTTTAGATCTGTGTTAAGCACATTATCCCATTCTGCCTCTGTCATCTTATCATAGGACTGATTGAGTTCAGATCCAGCATTGTTAACCAACACATCAACTTGATCCCACATTCCATAAGCTTTTTCTGAAACAGAAATAATATCATCCTCGAGTCTTACATCACATTTGATATAATCAACACCTTCGCCAATTTCTTCTGATAATTTTTTCGAATCTTCAAGATTGATATCTGCAATTAGGACTTCTGCCCCTTCGCTGATAAATCTTCTAACAGTTGCTTCACCGATACCGCTTGATCCACCTGTAACAATACATTTCTTACCTTTCAATCGCACAGAATTAATCCTTTTTAAAACCTGCTAGTCGATCATTAGTATCTTTGATATCCGGATATTCTCTAGAAAATTCTTCTTTTAATGCATCATCCATGGATAAGCCTGATTGTGCAACATTATATAAATCCTTAAAAGCTGAAACGGAAGCTTGGGAATTAGAAGCAATTTGTCCAGCACGCTTATCAACTAAGGTATCGAGAGCATCTTTGTCTTCAACAGCCTCATTAGCTATTCCTAATCTTACTGCCTCATCGCCAAGAACAGTACGTGCAGAGAAAGACATGTCTTTCGCCTTACGAACGCCTATAGCTTGAGATAGAGTTTGTGACATTCCCCATGTAGGCCTTAAACCAAATTTAGCATGAGTATCACCAAATTTAGTATCTAGAGTTGTAAAAATAAAATCACAATGCAATGCCATCTCAAGTGCACCAGTAAAACAAGCCCCATGAACTTTTGCAATTATTGGGCAACGGCTTTTCCTAAATGTATCCCAGGCTAAGGCTGCAGGTTTATCAAATAGATCGCCTATTTTACCTGCATCAGGATCAAAGCCTTGAAGAACTTTCAAATCTACACCTGCTGAAAAGGCTTTGCCTGCACCTTCAATTACAATTACTGCTACATTTGGATCATCTTCAGTTTGAATAATGATTTCTCTAATCTCAACAAGCATTTCAGGTCTATAGGCATTCAATGCCTCAGGCCTATTAAGGGTAATTGTTAGTATATTGTTTTCAAGATTTACAAGTAGATAATCTGTTGAGCTTTTATATTCTTCGCCCATAATTTCCTCCCAGATTTCTAATAAGCTTAATTATTATTTATTAAATTAGTCTCTTCTTCCCATAAATTGAAGGATGAAAAGAAATAGATTAATAAAATCTAAATACAATGTTAAAGCACCCATTATAGCTGACTTCTCAGCAACTTCTTGCCCACTATATTGAACTCTATTGAGCCAATCGCGTTTCAATTTTTGAGTATCCCATGCAGTAAGACCTGCAAAAATAAGAACTCCTAAGACGCTTATAATAAAAGACATTTGCCCACTTCCAACAAATAGATTTACTACTGAAGCAATTATTAAACCAAATAAACCCATTATTAAAAAAGCACCCATAGCAGAGAGATCTCTTTTTGTTGTATAGCCCCATATACTTAATCCAGCAAATGCACCTGCTGTTACAAAGAATGCCTGAAATACAGCTGCTCCAGTATATGCAAGGAATATATAAGATAATGAAAGACCCATTAAACCTGCAAAAACCCAAAAGACGGATTGTGCTTTTGAAGAACTCATTGTGTTTATTTTAGATGCGAAATAAAAAACTACTCCAAGGGGAGCAAACATAATGACATAAATTAATGGAGATGCCGCTAAGGACTGATAAAGTCCTGAAGATGCACCAAACCAAGCAACAATACCTGTTAGTGATAAAGCTGCAGTCATATAATTGTATATTCTTAGCATATGAGCGCGAAGACCTTCATCAACATATGCCTGATCTGTAGCTCTTGCCGATGTGTTTGCGCGATTAAATTCGTTCATTTTCAACTCCAAATTATTAATTAATTGAATATATTATATATTGTTATAACAATTAATGAATTCAACCCCAACAATAAAATTGTTAAACTGATTTAACATAACAAAATGGAGCTAAAAATGGTTGAAAGGCTAGAAAGTAAAGAAAGAAATAAAATTTTAAAAACACTTAAAGATTGGAAAAAAACCCGTGGTAGAGATTCTATTGAAAAGAATTATATCTTCAAAGATTTTACAAGCGCATTTAGCTGGATGACAAGGATTGCACTCATTGCTGAAAAGATGGATCATCACCCTGAATGGTTTAATGTTTATAATAAAGTAAATGTAACACTATCTACACATGATGCCGGAGGTATTACAGAATTAGATATTAAACTTGCAAAAGAAATGGATAAGACTGCTAAAAAGCACTAAGCCTATCTTGGTGCCATTCTAATAGCCCCATCAAGCCTCACACATTCCCCATTCATCATATCATTTTCACATAAATGTCTGGCAAGTTCTGCATATTCGGTCGGATATCCCAATCTTGAAGGAAATGGAACCTGTGCACCAAGCGCCTGTTTAATCTTATCTGGAGCTCCTTCAAATAAAGGAGTGTCAAAAAGACCGGGTAAGATTGTATTTACTCTAATTCCCTCACGAGATAAATCTCTTGCTACTGGTAGTGTCATTCCGACTATTCCACCTTTGGAGGCCGAATATGCAGCTTGGCCAATTTGTCCATCTTCAGCTGCTACAGAAGCTGTATTAACAACAGCCCCTCTTCCGCCATCATCTGTATTGGGGTCAAGTGACATCATGCCCGCAGCTGAATGAGCTATACAACGGAATGTGCCAACCAAATTAATTTGAATTATTGTGTTAAATGGATCTAATGGATGTGGAACAATATCGCCAGTTTCTTTATTTCTAGCCGCTGTTTTAATTGCAATTCCTGTTCCAGCGCAATTTATAAGAATTCTTTCTTGGCCATTAGCCGCTCTAGCTTTTTCAAATGCAGCTATGACGCTTTCTTCTTCAGTAACATTAGCTTCACAGAAAATACCGTTAATATCTGAAGCAACTGCCTCACCTTTTTCTGCATTAAGATCAAATAGCGCACACTTCACACCATGTTTTGCTAATTCTCTTGCTGTAGCTTCACCAAGACCTGATGCGCCTCCAGTAATTACAGCACTAATATTTTCATCTAATTGCATAATAATCTCCCTATTAATTATATTTCTTCCAAATTTGGTTCTTTATCTTTTTTTACTTTAGCTTCTCTTCTTAATATGTACAGTGATGTTAAAATAATAATTGCTGAACCTATTAAAGTATTTAAACCAAAAATAATTCCAAAAATCAAAAAATCAACAGCCGCACTAAACAATAATCTTATATAATCTATTGGAGCAATTACAGATGCCTCACCAACTGCATATGCTCTAATGAAAAAATTATGCGCTATTGATGCACAAATTGCCATTATAAAAATCAGAATGAGCTGATCAAAATTAGGAGTCACCCAAAACATTAAAGCTGGTATTATCATAATGAGAACGCTGATAATATTTGAATAAAACATCAATGTTACAGGCTCATCATATTTCGAAACAATATTTACTAATATAGCCGCAAAGGCAAAAGCAATTGCTGCACCTAGCGCCATGAAAGAAGCAAAATTATAATCTCCACCAGGGTCTAACATTATTAAAACACCTGTAAATCCAACCAAAGCAGCAATAGTTCTTCTTAAACCTATTTTTTCTTTCAGAAAAATAGCTGCAAGTGGAACCAAGAAAAGTGAACTAGAAAAACGAATAGCCTGAGCATCTGCTAAGGGAAGATTAACTATGGCATAAAAACCCATCATAATACCAACAGCACTTACTGTGCCTCTAACAACTTGCAACAACGGAACTTTTGTTTTTACACCTCCTTGAGCTGCGCCGGCTCTAATTAAAAATGGAGATATAACTATCAAACTAAAAAAAGATCTAAAAAATGAAATTTGAAAGGCATGAAAATCATTACCTAAATATTTTGCTAAACCTGCCATAGCAGTAAAAGCAAATACTGATGATCCAAGCCAGAAAGCGCCTTGTATATTTCTTGGTAAGGTAGAAAGAAATTTTGTCAAAAAATTCAAATTATTATTCTCTTACTTGAACGATAACCTTGCCTCTTGCCTTTCTTTCAGCAAGATCACTTATTGCTTTTGACCCTTCCTTAAGACTATATATAGATGAAATATGTGGCTTCAGATGTCCGTCTCCGTAAAGTTTCAATAACTCATCAACATTTGCATTATGTGCTTCAACTTCACGTACTTTAAATGCACCCCAAAAAACGCCTACAATTTGACAACCTTTCAATAAGGCTAAATTAAGAGGTATTTTTGGAATATCTCCTGCAGCAAATCCAACAACTAAGTATCGACCTTCCCATGCAGTTGCCCTTAAAGCAGGTTCAGCATAATCTCCTCCAACAGGATCATAAACAACATCTGCACCTTGGCCACTTGTTAATTCTTTAATATCATCCGATAATTTCTTTTGCTGATCTCTATCCATTTTACCTGAAGGATACAGGAGAACTTCATCTGCACCATGTTCTTTACATGTTTGTAATTTTTCTTCCGATGAGGCGGCGGCAATAACTTTTGCGCCCATAGCTTTACCAAGTTCAACTGCTGCAAGACCAACTCCACCTGCTGCCCCTAAAACAAGTAAAGATTCACCTTCTTTAATATCAGCGCGATCTTTTAATGCATGATGAGATGTACCATAAGTCATAAGAAAAGCTGCAGCTGTATTATGATCCATCTGATCAGGAATAATAGTCAACGCATTAGGGTCCACCAGTATCTTTTCAGCAAAGCTTCCCCAGCCAGATGACGCGATAACTCTATCACCAACATTAAAACCTTCAACGCCATCGCCAATTTCTGAAATCACACCTGATGCCTCACCTCCTGGCGCGAAAGGTAGCGGAGGTTTGAATTGATATTTGTCTTCTATCATAAGAACATCTGGAAAATTTACTGAGGCTGAATGAATATCAACTATAATATGTCCTTCTTTTAGAACAGGATCTTCAATTTCTTCGTAAGATAATGTTTCAGGCGGGCCAAATTCTTTACATAAGAGCGCTTTCATTTATTCCTCCAAAAATTCAATATTTATTCATAAACCTAAAAAAAGATAACGCCAAGAATATAAAAAGGTACTTGCCCAACTTAATTTAGTCGATTAAGGCTATATTTATGCGTGGATATTTTGGATTTGGAGCTGAGGGTATATCGAAACCGATGAATATGGGTAATCTTGTAAGATCAGCCCATGCTTTTGGCGCGAAATTTATTTTTACGATATCAGCTCATTACTCTGTTCGTGCCGGAAAATCAGATACTTCAAAGGCACCAAATCATTTACCTTGGTATGATTGGGATAGCCCTAAAGAAATGAAATTACCCGATAAATGTAATTTAGTGGGAGTTGAATTAACTGATGAGGCTATTGATCTCCCTAGCTTTAACCACCCAAGGCAAGCGGCCTATATACTGGGTCCAGAAAAAGGTTCACTTTCTCCAGAAATAATTGAGAAATGCAAACATGTTATAAAGATTCCAACAAAATTTTGTTTAAATGTGCAAATTGCTGGAGCAATAGTTATGTATGATCGCATTAAATCATTTGGGACTTTCTCAAAAAAGCCAGATCTTCCTGGGGGAGCTGATCATGAATAAAAGTTTAGTCGGGCTTAATAGGAAAGAACTTAATGCATTGTTAACTTCAATGGGTGTTTCAGAAAAACAATTGAATATGAGAACTAACCAATTGTGGAATTGGATTTATGTTAGGGGAGCTAAATCCATATCGGAAATGACAAATTTATCTAAGGAATTTAGAAAAGAATTAAATGAACAATTTAATTTAACAAGACCAGAAATAAGTAAGAATGAAATATCGTCTGATGGAACCCAAAAATGGCTTATGAAATTTCCTGATGGATCAGAAATAGAGACTGTATTTATTCCAGATGGAAATAGAGGCACTCTTTGTGTATCAAGTCAGGTTGGCTGTACACTGAATTGTACATTCTGCCATACGGGCACTCAAAAATTAGTTAGAAATCTCTCATCACAAGAAATAGTAAGCCAAATGGTTGTTGCTAAGGATTCGTTATCTGAATGGAATAAAACAAAAAGAGATATAACTAATATAGTAATGATGGGTATGGGCGAACCTCTTTATAATTTTGAAAATGTAAAGGATGGTATTAATGTTTTTGCAGATGATGCCGGGCTATCAGTTTCAAAAAGAAGAATAACTTTATCAACATCCGGAATTGTACCTAAAATTGAAGATGCTGGTAATGAAATTGGTTCGATGCTTGCTATCTCTCTACATGCTACAAATAATGATTTAAGGAATGAACTAGTTCCAATTAATAAAAAGTATCCGATAGAAGAACTTCTTGATGCATGCAAAAATTATCCAAGAGTCAAAAACTCAAAAAGAATTACTTTTGAATATGTAATGCTAAAAGATGTTAATGATAGTGAGGCTCAAGCTCGTGACCTTATAAAGTTAATTTCAGGAATACCATCCAAAATAAATCTTATACCTTTCAATCCTTGGCCAGGAACAATTTATGAATGTTCAGATTGGGATCAAATTGAAAAATTTTCTGATATTATTAACAGAGGCGGCTATGCTAGCCCAATAAGAATGCCAAGAGGAAGAGATATTTCTGCAGCTTGCGGACAATTAAAAAGTGATACAAAGAAAGAAAAAGCATCTATAAAATATAAAAAAGAACTTGCAAAACTTGAAAGTGAGCGTATAGGACGGCTATAGATTTTTCTGAGGAAGTAATGGGAAAGAAAGAAAATATAAATAAAGTAGTTTTAGCCTACTCTGGTGGACTTGATACATCCGTAATCTTGAAATGGCTTGAAGAAGCTTACGATTGTGAAGTTGTTACATTTAGCGCTGATCTTGGTCAGGGCGCAGAACTTGATGAAGCTAAGAAAAAAGCTGAGGATTTAGGCGTAAAAGAAATTTTTGTAGAAGATCTTAAAAATGAATTTGTTAAGGATTATGTATTTCCAATGTTTAGAGCTAATACACTTTATGAAGGCTCATATTTATTAGGAACCGCTATAGCAAGACCTTTAATTGCCAAGAAGCAAATAGAAATTGCTAAAGAGGTTGGTGCAGATGCTGTTTGTCATGGAGCAACTGGGAAAGGAAATGATCAAATAAGATTTGAGCTAGCTTATTATGGTCTTAATCCAGATATAAAGGTAATTGCCCCTTGGAGAGAGTGGGATCTTAATTCAAGAAAAAAATTAATTGAATTTGCCGAAAAGAATCAGATTGTTATTACAAAAGATAACCTTGGTGAAGACCCATATTCAGTGGATGCAAATTTACTTCACACCTCTTCAGAAGGAAAATTACTTGAAGATCCGTCAAAAGAGTGTCCAGAAGATGTTTACCAAAGAACTGTTTCGCCAGAAGATGCTCCAGATAAAGCAACTTATATAGAAGTTGAGTTTGAACAAGGAGACCCTGTCTCAATTAATGGCAAAAAATTATCGCCAGAAGATCTGCTAGCTGAACTTAATGATTTAGGTGGTAAAAACGGCATAGGAAGATTAGATATGGTCGAAAACAGAAGCATTGGAATGAAATCAAGAGGAATTTATGAAACCCCAGGCGGCACGATACTTTTATCGGCCCATAGAGGAATTGAACAAATTACATTAGACAGAGAGGCCTGTCATCTTAAGGATGAAATAATGCCTAGATATGCAAAATTAATTTATAATGGTTTTTGGTTTTCTCCAGAAAGAAAAATGTTACAAGCCTTAATTGACGAAAGTCAGAAAAATGTAACGGGAATGGTAAGATTAAAACTTTATAAAGGTAATGCTACTGTTGTTGGAAGATCATCTGATTTATCACTTTACTCAGAAGAACATGTTACATTTGAAGAAGATGATGTATACGATCAATTTGATGCTGAAGGATTTATCAAGCTTAACGCATTAAGATTAAAACTCTTAAAAAAAGATTAAATTATAAACTGGGTCTATCAAAATTATTTTGATCACAAAAAGCATTAAGTGTGTTCAATAATAAACATGCAATTGTCATGGGGCCAACCCCTCCAGGTACTGGGGTAATAGAGCCAGCAGTTTCTTTTACATCTTCAAAATCAACATCACCAACTAAGCGAGTTTTACTTTCGCCATTTTCTTCTACATCAACCCTATTTATACCCACATCAATAACCACAGCTCCTGGCTTAACCCAATCTTTTTTAACTAAATTAGGAATGCCAACTGCTGCAACTAAAACATCAGCTTCAGAAGATATTAATTCAAGGTTTTGTGATCTTGAGTGACAAATAGTTACAGTACAGTGTTCTTTTAAAAGTAATTGAGCCACAGGTTTACCCACTAGATTTGAGCGACCAATAATAACAGCTTTTTTACCAGACAAATCTTTGCAAGCTTCTTTAATCAAAATTGTTGCGCCCTGAGGTGTACAAGGAACTAAACCTTCTAATCCGCTACTAAGATATCCAGAATTAATTGGATGTAGTCCATCAACATCCTTAGCAGGAAGAATTGTTTCTATTACCTTTTGTTGACTAATTTGTTGAGGAACAGGAAATTGAACCAATATACCATTTATATTTGGATCATTATTTAGTTCGTCTACTTTTTTTAATAATTCACTCTCAGGAGTATCTTCGGGTAACTTATATTCATAAGAAGTCATACCAGCTTCTTTAGTCTGAATCCCTTTATTTCTTACATAAACTTCACTTGCGGGATCGTTTCCAACCAAAACAACAGCTAATCCTGGTATTTTTTTATGCTCTTGTTCAATTTTTTTTACTGCATTTGAAATTCTTTCTCTTAACTTTTCTGCAACCTTTTTTCCATCAATAATATTTGCGGACATTTAGATTTCCTAAAAAGTTAAGGGCCAATATTCAGCCAAAAGAGAACGTAAAAATTGGATTGCCAAGAGAACTATAATTGGAGAAATATCAATACCACCTAAATTAGGAAGATATCTTCTTATATAACTAAGAACAGGATTAGTTAAATTCCATACCGCTTCATAAAACATTGCTACAATCTGATTTGATCGATTAACAATTCCTAAACCAACTAACCAACTAAATACAGCAGCTAGTATGACCACCCAAAAATACAATCTTAAAATTGCATCTAATAAAAAATATAAAGAATTCATAAGTCCGTTTTACTACCAAATTTTGATAATTTCATCTTTATTTCTAAACATTTTATCACCTTCTTGCGTTTCAAAAGCTTTGTGAAAACTTGGCATGTTCACAAATACACCATCAATTCTATATCTTGAGGGTGAATGAGGATCAGTGGCAACTCGCATTGCATCTATTTCTTTCCTAAATTTTACTCTATCTGCTTGAGCAGACCCAAAAAAGAATCTTTGTTCACCTGTAAGACCATCAATAACTGGAGATGAGTTACCATTTAAAGAGATTTTATATGCTCTAAATGAGGCTATAGCCCCTGCTAAATCTGCGATATTTTCACCTAATGTAAAATCTCCATTAAGAAAATTACCTGGAGTAATCTCATAGGATGAATATTGATCAACAAGGCGTTTTGTCTTTTTTTCAAAGATTTCTCTATCTTTTTCAGTCCACCAATTATTGAGATTACCATCACCATCAAATTGTGAGCCTTTATCATCAAATGCATGACTAATTTCATGTCCAATTGTTATACCTATTGCTCCATAATTTACGGCATCATCAGCATCAGGGAAAAAGTTTGGTGGTTGAAGATATGCTGCGGGAAAAACTATTTCATTTTTTGTTGGGCTGAAGTAAGCATTCACGGTTTGAGGTGACATAGCCCACCTTTTTCTGTCCACTTTTTCTGAAAGTTTTTTCAAGGCGTCTTTGTAACCAAACTCAGATGCGGCCTTAATATTTCCATACAAATCATCATCAGAAAAATGCAAACCAGTATAATCTTTCCAAACTTCCGGATATCCAATCTTAACATTCAATTTTTTTAACTTTATAAGTGCTTTTTCTTTAGTTTCTTCACTCATCCATTCTAAATCTTCTATGCCTATTCTGAATGACTCTAAAAGATTATCAATAAGCTCAACCATCCTTTGTTTATATTCAGGAGGAAAATGATGTTTCACATAAATTTTACCTAGCGCATCCCCCAATAATCCATTAACAAAGCCAACACTTCTTTTCCACAGCGCAGGCGTTTCTTCTCTTCCTGTCAGTATGCTTGAAAAGCGATAAGATTCATCTACAAAATCATCAGATAAAGACCCTGATGCACTTTTAACTAATCTCGCTAAAAGGTAATCTTTCCATTTATCCAAAGGATATTCATCAATCAAATTAGAAAGGTTAGTTAAATATTCAGGCGACTCTATGATATATCTGTCAAAATATTCTATCGCAAGGTTCTTAAGCCATATATTAAATTTTGCATCACTGATCCCGTCTAGATCAACTCCATTCATTGGGTTATAAGTTTTTTCAGGATCTCTTCTTTCTGTACGACTAATTTGAATCTTAGCTAATTCCTTTTCTACATCGAAAGCATTTGATGCTCTTTTTTTGGCATTATCCAAACCGGAAAGATCAAATAGATTTGAAAGATGTTTAGGATACTCTTCCCGTCCTTTAATATAATGTGGCTGATCTAAGAGATAATAGTCTCTATCAGGAAGTCCGAGGCCAGATTGACCAAAATAGATAGTATAATTCAAAGGATCTTTGAGATCGTCATAAACAGCAAAATAAATAGGAGATGATATTCCTTTTTTTACAGACTCAGAAAAATATTCCCAAAGATCTTCCGTAGTCATAATATCGTTAATTTTTTTTATATCATCTTTAAGTGGCGCTGAACCAAGTTTATTAACTAAGTTTCTGTTTGTATAACTTAAATATAAATTAGCTATTTTTTCTTCCTCAGATGATTTTATTAAATTATCTTTATTTTTAATAAGAGCATTTATCAAAGTATTTTGATTTTGCAGAGACTCTTCTCTTAGAGTCATGTACGAGCCCCAGCCTATCTGATCATCTGGTATTTCTGTTTCTGATAACCAGTTATGATTTACATAATCATAAAAGCTATCTTGGGGTTTAAATCCCTGATTAAATTGACTTATGTCTATTCCTGAAAGTTCCATATTGTTCGCATATCCTTTTGTAAAAAATAAACTAATAAAAATAATAATAAAAATTCTCATAATCTTAACCTCAGCAGTTACATTGCGCTAATGCCACCATCTATTTTAATCTCTGCACCAGTTATAAACTTTGATTCATCGCTAGCTAAGAATAAAACAGTATAAGCAACATCATCAGGCTCACCCACTTTTCCGAGAGGTACTTGTCTAGCTAACTTCACCATAACCTGTTCTTTTTCAGAATTAGATCTTTCAACCATCGCATCTAAGATAGGTGTATCAATAAAAGTTGGGTGAATTGAATTACATCGAATATTATATGCAGATCTTGCACAATGCAAAGCTACTGATTTTGACAGCATCCATACACCTGCTTTTGCTGTATTATATGCAGCCATATTATGGCCAGCAATTAAACCTGATATTGAAGAAGTATTAATTATTGAGCCAGGAGAATAATTCTTCATAATCGGTATAGCGTATTTACAACCTAAAAATACTGAGTCAGTATCAACAGCCATAACCTGTTTGAATATTTCGTAATCTGTTTCTTCTACTGTGGAACCACCTCCTATGCCTGCATTATTAACAAGAATATTTATTCCTCCCATTAATTTTTCTGCCTCATTAAGTGTTTCCTTCCATTGATCTTCAGATGTAACATCAAGTTTTACTGAATGAGCTTTTCCTGGAAAATCAGAATTTATTCTCTTCTCAACAACATTTAATTTCTCTTCATTAATATCAGCCAGCACAACTTTTGAACCTTCTTTTGCTAGCATATAGGCTATCGCTTCCCCAAGCCCTTGAGCCGCACCTGTAACAAAAGACATTTTTCCATCTACTCTTCCAGTCATTATAATCTCCCAGTTATTTATTTTCCCTTAAAATTTGCATCTCTTTTTTCAAAAAATGCCTTAATCGCTTCTTTTCTATCTTCAGTAAAGCCAGTCAAAAGATATTGATCCCTATCCATATAACTAGAATTATAATTCAAGGAATTGTTAGTTGCATTAATTGAAGTTTTTGACATTCTTACCGCTATTGGAGGAAGTTTATTTATCTTTGCTGCTAGTTCCATAGATAAATTTAAAGCTTCTCCTTCTTTACAAATCCTCTGAGTCAAACCCCATTCAAAAGCTTTTTCGCCCAATAAATCTTCTCCAAGTATCACTAACTCTTTTGTTCTTGCAGGGCCAATTAAAGAATTAATTCTTGGATTTGCCTGCCAGCTCATGTTCATCCCAAGAGGAATTTCAGGTAATCTAAAAACTGATGAAGAAGATGCTACCCTGAAATCACATGAAACAGCCAATGCAATTGCTCCTCCAATACAATGACCCTCTATTGAAGCAATAGTGATTTGTTCTAAAGACTCCCATGCCTGACACATATCTGGACCAATTTTATGTATCTCTCTTCTTTCAAGACTTGTTTCATCCCCTTTGAGGAATGTTTCGTCTTTAAGATCAGCGCCTACTGAAAAAGAATCTCCCTGACCAGAGAGAATAATGCAGTTTACATCAATATCAGATTTGAACTTATAAGCGCATTCAGTTAATTCTTTCATCAAATCATAAGATAAAGCATTTCTTCCATCCCCTCTATCCATGAGAACATGAACAATTCCGCTATCCTTATTAATTTTTAGGTACTTAAAGTCTTTCAATTCTAATCCTTAAAAAATCTATAATTTAAGATGATCATATAAAATGCTTTTTGTTAAGACCGCAGGTAGAATTTTTACTTCATCTGAGCCCTCACTCCAATATAAATAAAGGGGAACACCAGCTCTTTTGTATTTTTCAAGTTCTGCTGTGATTTGAGGATCATATTTTGTCCAATCTGCAACTAAGTATACTATTTCATCATTCTCAATCAGCGAAATAAACTCTTTTGAGTTTAAAACTAACCTTTCATTAACTTTACAAGTTAAACACCAATCTGCTGTAAAATTTAATAGTATATTTCTCTTTTCATCTCTCAATTGGTTCACTCGCTCTAATGACCATTTTTCACCTATATCTATGTATGATTTAGAATTTTTATTTTCAGATGGAATGAAAAATAAGAGAAAAAGGATGCTGACTGATATTAAGGCAATTGAGCTTCGCTTTGCAATTGTTGATGAAAATCTAAATACTAAGAATGCAACTAGCAATATTAGTAGAGAAGAAATAAGTATTATAAGACCCTCATAACCAGATTGTCTAAATACAACCCATGTTAACCATAAAGCTGTTAAGAACATTGGTATTCCCATTATTCTGCTTACTACACCCATCCAATTTCCTGGTCTAGGAAGAATGTTTATTCCTTTTGGTAAAATAGATAATAATAGTGTTGGGAAGGCTATACCAAAACCAAGAGATAGAAAAATTATAGATGATATTAAAATTGGTTGAGATATCCCCCAGCCAATAGCTGCCCCCATATATGGGCCAGTGCATGGGGTTGCAACAATAACTGTCAAAAGCCCGAGTAAAAAAGAATTAGAATAACCTGTTTTATTTACATTTAAATTGCCAAGCCTTGTGAAAAAACTTCCTAGCTCTACTCTTGAGACAAGAATTACACCTAACGCAAAAAATAAAAGAGCAAGTAAGCTAGACATTAAACTAGATTGTAACTGCCACCCCCAACCAACAAATTGTCCAAGATTTTTTAATACCGTGGTAGCTATCAAGAGAATTATCATTGATATCTCAATGCCTAATGTGAAAACAAGACCATGTTTCCAGCTATTACTTTTTCCAGATTCGTTTACGAGAGACATCACTTTCAAAGCAATTACAGGAAAAACACAAGGCATTGCATTTAAGATTATTCCTCCAACAAAAGCCAAGAAGATAGCTAGTAAAAAACTTAATCCTTGAGTTTTGTTAACTTCTATAAAAGAAACTCGTTCAATATTACTTTCAATTTGAAAAAAGGTTTTTTGATCTGCATTCTGTAACTCTAATACCCCAGAAACAAATTGTAGCTCTTCCCTAAAATTTTCTGGCCTATCAATGGTTAAATGAGAACCTTCACTATTTTTTCTTAATATTTGATTTGAACTATAATTGATTAAACCGTTTTGTTCAGGGTAAAAATATGCCTTTTCGTGCTCTTCCCCTGATCCCCAAGAAATTTTAAATGTATTGTCCGATAAGAATGCTTCGCTAATAAATGAAGATTTAGAAGGCAATCTATTTATCCAGTCACTTAATACATATTTACCGTTTTCAAGTTGTGACTGCGAAAATTTTGTTAAATCAATTGAAATATTCGTATCTTCTGGAATACATATTTCTTCACAAATTAAGAAACTTAAAAAGGCAGAGAATTTGTCACTATAATTGTAATTTGAATTTATTTTGAATTTAATTGGCAAGACAACTTCGTCATAATATCCATAGCTAGTTAATGGATCTAATGGAGCAAGCTCTGGAGGGGGCCATAATATCTCTTGAAATTCAATACCAACTGGCAAATTCCATTCTAGTTCAGGTGGAAGGCCGGAATCGCCTGGATTTTTCCAATAAATATGCCATCCTGGAGTTAACTTAAATCTCAACCCAAGAATTAATTCGTCACCTTCCTTTAGATAATCTTCAGAATATATAATATCAATATTTGCATTTTCAGTATTTGCAAAGTTATCTTCTCCAATCAACTCTACTGCCGAAAACAGAAAGAAAAATAATAAAAAGAATTTTTTAATTACATTCTTTAATTTATTCATAAGCCTAACTACCAATTAAAATATACTATAAATATTGATTACTTCTCTTATATAGTATCTATGATTAAAATGTTAAGGTTACAAAAAAAAATATGAAAAAAATTATATATATATTTTTACTTCTCATTCCCCTCAGTGCTTTTGCAATTAATCAAAAAGAGGCAAATGTAATTTCTGAAATTATAGAATGTAAAAATATTATTAATGATGAAGATAAACTTAAATGCTTTGAGGAAAATATAGGAAAATTAGAAAAAGTTTTTCCTATTGCAACTCTTGATGAAAAAGATAGGAAAATAGAAATCCAAAGAATTGAAAAAGAAAAGAAGGAAGATTCTTTTGGTGTTTTACAAAATGTTAATCCTATAGCTAGCAAAGAAAACAAAGGTCTAAACTCTCTTTCATCGACTATAATGAAAAATGAATGGGTAAGTTTTGGAAAAATTAAGATTGAACTAGAAAATGGACAAGTTTGGAAGCAGGTAGACTCTACTCCATATAGAGGCCCAAAAGATTTAAAAGGAAGGTCAGTAGAAATTACATCAGCGTCTTTAGGTAGCTTTTTACTTAAAATAGACGGAATAGGTGGAAAATTTAGAGTTAGAAGGAATAAATAAGATTTTAGATAAAAAAAATATCACAGTTCTAGGAATTGAAACTAGTTGCGATGAGACAGCAGTATCAATGGTAAGTTTAGAAAATGGCAAAGGAGAAATTCTTGCTAATAAAATAATTAGTCAAATTGATGAGCATTCTCCTTTTGGTGGAGTTGTTCCTGAAATTGCATCTAGATCCCATATTGAGTATTTGGACGCTTTAGTTGATGGGGCTTTATTAGAGGCTAATAAGAATTTAACAGAAATTGATGGAATAGCTGTAACAACAGGTCCAGGTCTTGTGGGAGGTTTAATCGTTGGCCTGACCTATGCCAAAGGCTTATCGATCTCGACAGGATTACCTCTTATATCAATAAATCATCTGGAAGGTCATGCCCTTACACCAATACTTACAGATAAGATTGAATTTCCTTATATACTTTTATTAATCTCTGGTGGACATAGCCAATTACTTATTGTTGAAGATTTGGGAAAATATTCTCAATTAGGCACGACATTAGATGATGCTGTAGGCGAAGCATTCGACAAAGGTGCAAAATTTATGGGATTAGGATACCCAGGTGGCCCAGAATTAGAAAAGCTAGCGCTTAAGGGTGATGAAGATTCTTTCGATTTACCTAAACCATTATTTGGTCAGGATAATTGTAACTTTTCTTTCTCAGGACTAAAAACGGCATTAATAAGGCTATCTAGAACATTAGAGCCCGTTGATAAAAAAACTATGCAAGATATGGCCGCATCTTATCAAAAAGCAATTGTCGATTGTTTGATTGATAGAACAAAAAAGTCAATTGAAGTTGTTAAAGATAGCAGACCAGACCTTTCAATCAAAAACTTGGTTGCCTCTGGAGGGGTTGCTGCTAACAAAAAAATTACTGATGGGTTGAATAATTTAGCAATGGAAAATGATATGAATTTTTCATCACCACCAATTGAGCTTTGTACGGATAATGCAGCCATGATAGCTTGGGCGGGTTGCTTGAGGATGAGTAAGGGTTTTTTGAATTCACTAGATGTTTCTGCTAAAGCTAGGTGGCCCTTAGAAGAGGTGAGAACAGAATGTTAGAGAAACAGAAATTTAAAAATATTTCTATTGTAGGAGCTGGTGCATGGGGAACAGCTCTTGCAGAAGTTATGAGTCGGCAAGGCCATCAAATTAATTTATGGGCAAAAGAAAGTTCTGTTGTGAACAGTNTNTACGGANNNNACAACATGAAAATGATGCTTTTTTGCCTAATGTTAAACTCTCTGATTTAATAGTGGCATTTAATAATCTTGAACAAATAACTAAATGTGATTTGCTACTTGTTGTTTCGCCCGCTCAATATACAAGAGAAACTTTGGTAGAAGTTTCAAAAACTCTTAAACCAGAAACTCCAATAATACTTTGTTCAAAGGGAATTGAGATTTCAACCTTAAGTCTGATGAGNCAGGTTACCGAAAGTATTTTTCCCAAAAATCCCATTGCTATACTTTCAGGACCGAGTTTTGCAATTGATGTAGTTAACAATAAACCGACAGCTGTTACATTAGCCTGTAAAGATCTAGAAATAGGAAAAACTATTGCTGAAAGTATTAGTCTTCCTACTTTTCGCCCTTATATCAGCGAAGATGTAATAGGAGCCCAAATTGGTGGTGCCACTAAAAATGTAATTGCAATTGCCGCTGGCGTTGTTGAAGGACAAAACTTGGGTGATAGCGCTCGAGCAGCTACAATTTCTAGAGGTTTTTCAGAAATAAAAAGATTGGCTATTTCTATGGGAGGCAGAGAAGAAACACTTGCAGGCTTATCTGGAATGGGAGACCTTCTATTAACTTGTAATTCAAAAACTTCTCGTAATTATTCTCTAGGCATTAAGCTCGGTAAGGGACAATCGATCGAAGAAGCAACAAACGGCCTCTCTACAATTGCTGAAGGCATGTATTCTGCTAAGGCAATAGCGAATCTAGCGAAGGAAAATGGNATAGAAATGCCAATAACTTTGGCCGTAAATGATTTGATAGAGAAAAAATACTCTGTAACAGAAATAATCGACAACCTTCTTAATAGACCAATAAAAGAGGAAAACTAATGCTTTACTGTTTAATTTGCCAAGACAAAGAAAATGCTATTGAGACAAGAATGCAAAATAGAGAAGATCATTTAAAGTATGTCGCTGAAACTAATGTAGTGAAATATGCTGGTCCATTCTTATCTGAAGAAGACACAATGATAGGTAGTTTAATTGTTATAGATGTCGAAAATAAAGATGAAGCGAAGAAATGGTCAGAAAATGATCCCTATAAAAAGGCTGGGCTTTTTGGGAAAGTCGAAATTTTTAAATTCAAACACTTAATCTAAAAAAATACGAATATGCAATTATTAAAGTCTCTCAAAAGTAAAATATTTCTAACAGGCCTTTCCTTATGGTTAATTGCAACTTTCTCTTATTTTCTTTTTGTTTATCAAGGCNTCACTGTATCTCCTATAGCAATAGATGGTTTACAAAGTTTGTTAACTATTTATATGCCTGTATTGGTTCTTGCGGTCTTTTTATTACTATATCTAACACGAAAGAGAGAAGCAGTTAATTGGGCTGAACTTTATGCAGTTAAAAAATCTTCTGCAAAAAAAGAGGCTTGGTTATCTTTAATGTACTTGATCATAACCCAACTAATATTGGGAGCTGGGTTTAATATGGGGCTTCATTTTCCTGGCACAGATGTTTATTCAACCGGAAGTCAATCTCAAGTAGATGTGTGGGTTTGGGCAATTACATATACAATTATCTATACTATTCTTCCTTTAATTTGGCTTAGACGAAGGGGATTTTCCTTAAAAAAACTTTTTGGTTCATTTAAATGGATAAGAGATCTATGGATAATAATTGTTTATTGGGCGATAGATTTTTTTGGTCCAATCCTCGTAGGGTCGGCAGATTTTTTTGGCGGCATTTCTGCAAGCCAATATGCACAGGGTGTTCCGCTTGGAATATTAGTTAATTCCTTAGGAGCTGGATTACCTGTTGTTGTAATGATGCATATGATCTTCATTCCACGTATTGCAGTTTTAGTAGAAAGCAGATTAATTGTTGTGCTATTCGGGGGTCTTTTTTATTCAATCTTTAGTTTGTTTGACCAAGGTGTTGATTACAGCACTTTATCTACTGGACTAACATCCTTTACATATATCATAATGACTCAAACACTAGTTGGAATGGGTAAAGCTACTTTTACTGTTGTAACTGGAAACCCATTTATACACTTTATTACCTTACATATAATAAGTGCTCGTGTTCCTTTTGACACTCGTATGTATATAGAAATATTTAAGCTAAAATAATTTTAAATAATCTTTAGACTAAAAATCACTTACGATACCATTCTTTTCCCAATCATCATAACGGGTTGGCTCAGGCCCATCCCTTCCATCTATTTCTTTTACAGCCTTTTTATTTTTTTTATTTTTTCTTCTTTCTTCAGCCTCTTTAAGAGCAGATTGAGAATTTCTATTTTTTAATTTATCTATATTTTCCAGATTTTTAGACATAAATTCATATATAACCTATTTTACAAATAAACAATTTTTAATGGTTAGATTCATGGAAAAAAAATCAGGCAATATGGCTAGAAAAAAAGTTGCCCTAATTTTAAAAGATGTAATCGAAGACTTTCTATCTTTCGATAATGCTTTTCAAAAAGCTATGAAGAATCAAAAATCCATAAAACTTTCAAACAAAGATAAGGCATTTATTTATTTATTATCTTCCTCTGTGTTGCGATATTTGACACAAATTGATTCTACTATTGATCGGCTTCTTAAAGAGCCAATAAAAAAACTCCCAAGTAACCCTAAAATGGCATTAAGGATTGGCATTGCCCAAATGTTTATATTAGAAACTCCAAATCATGCTGCCGTTAATACATCAGTTGATATTGCAACAGTAAAATGGCGAGCTCTAGTTAATGCAGTTATGAGAAATGTTGCCAGAGAAGAAGAGAAATACAAAAAGATCTTTAATGACTCTCCCAAAATACCAAAATGGTTATCGGATAGATGGGAGAAAAATTGGCCAAATGATTATCTTCATTTTATTGAATGTATCCAAGATATTCATCCGCATATTGATATAGCTGTCAAAAGTAACGTATCAAAGTGGCAAATAGAACTTAATGCCGAGCTTATGCCAAACAATGTTCTTAGACTAAGAGAGTCTGGATTGATTGCTGATAAGAAAGGATATGATGAAGGTGAGTGGTGGGTGCAGGATTATTCGTCTCAACTACCTGTAAAATGTTTAAATATCAAAGAAAATGATGAGATTCTTGATTTATGTGCTGCACCTGGTGGTAAAACTGCCCAAATGATTTCATTAGGAGCAACAGTACATTCGATTGATTTAAATAAAACTCGTATAAATAGATTTAAAGAAAATATGAAAAGACTTAAATTCAATACTGTAATTGAAAATGTTGATATATTAACTTACGAAACTGAAAGAAAATGGAATAAAATTTTATTGGATGTGCCGTGTTCATCAACTGGCACAATAAGAAAAAATCCAGATATACTTTATTCAAAGAACGAAAAATCTGTAAGCAATTTAGTAGATCTACAGAAAAAATTACTTGAGAAAAGCTGGAATCTATTAAGTA
>PBRS01000037.1 GCA_002726005.1 Rhodobiaceae bacterium | reverse complement strand
CCTCTTCCGCCTGCATGAATTTGTGCTTTTACAACCCAAACATCATCAGATACATTTTTTGCGGCTTCTAAAATATTATCTTTAGAGAGAAGAATCTCTCCTTTAGGAACTGGGACATTAAAATTTTTTAAAATTGCTTTTGCTTGATACTCATGAATATTCATTTCTCAACCTATTAAAATTTATTTATTTTTTGAAATTTTCTTTCTGCTGACTAATCTCTTATCGATCTTTGAACATGCTCTCATTAATGATTTAACAGAGGAGATAGAATCTTTGAACATTTTTGTTTCTTTAGAATTAAGAGAGATTTCTAATATTTTTTCTACACCTTTTTTTCCAATTACAACAGGTACACCAACATACATATCTTTGATTTTATATTCACCTGATAAATGAGCCGCACAAGGCAGAACCCTCTTTTTGTCTTTTAAGTAGGAGTCCGCCATTTCAATAGCAGATGCTGCAGGGGCATAGAAGGCAGAACCTGTTTTTAAGAGACCAACTATCTCTGCTCCACCATCTCTTGTCCTTTGGATAATATCTTTTAATCTTCCCTGAGTTGTCCACCCCATCTTAACTAAATCAGGCAATGGGATTCCTGAAACAGTAGAATACCTCTCTAAAGGGACCATAGTATCTCCATGCCCGCCAAGAACGAATGCTGTGACATCTTCAACAGAAACATTAAATTCTTGTGATAAGAAATATCTAAATCTAGCGCTGTCTAAAACACCAGCCATCCCAACTATCATGTTAGGTTTAACCCCAGAAAACTTTTGAAGGGCCCATACCATAGCGTCTAGTGGATTCGTAATACAAATAACGAATGCTTTAGGGCAATATTTTTTTATACCTGCGCCAACATCCGACATAACTTTTAAATTAATGGATAATAAATCATCTCGACTCATACCAGGTTTCCTTGGAACTCCTGCAGTAACAATAACTACATCTGAGTCTTTTATTGCTGAATAATTGTTGGATCCCTTTAAATCAACATTGTATGAACTTACTGGCGCCGCTTCAGCTAAATCAAGCGCCTTGCCTTGAGGAATACCTTTTACAATATCAAATATTACCACATCTCCGAGCTCTTTTAAGCCAGCAAGATGTGCCAATGTGCCCCCTATTTGGCCTCCACCAATTAAAGCAATTTTATTTCTCTTCATATTATCCTCTTAAAAATTCATATATTGTATAAACTATTCTTTTAATAAAAGATCAATCAATTCTTGAAGAATCTACATAGTCTTCAGATCTCATTTCGTGTAACCTAGAAACACATCTCTTAAACTCTATTTCTAACTCTTTTCCAGAATATATTTCTTCAGGTTCACCATCTACAGAAACTATCGTCATCTTATGATTATCATATAATGCATCTATCAATAGAATTAATCTTTTAGTTTGATTTCTTTTATCGGAAGACAGTTTAGGGATATTTCTTATGAAAATTATTTCAAATTCTCTGGCAATTGCTAAATAATCTTCTGAACCTAAAGGATTATTACAAAGTTCATCAAAATCAAAACTTGCACAACCCATGGCATGTTTATCTACATTAATTTTTCTACCTTTAACTAATAATTCTCGCCTCTCTATGGAGGATCCATTGGATAATTTATCAAATAATTTTTCAACTTCTTTATCAGTCTCATTGTTTAATTTTGAAAAATATGTATTAACATTCTGCAATTTATCTCTTCTATAATCTTTATTTGTAGATAATTCTAAATTCAAAAATTTATTCTCAATTAATTTAATAAAAGGAATAAATCTATCTCTCTGAAGACCATCTTTGTATAATTCTTTAGGTATTATATTTGATGTAACAAAAATAAATGTTCCGTTTTCAAGCATCAAATTAAATAATTTATCTAAGATAGAGGCATCAGCAATATCGTTTACTTGGAATTCATCAAAACACAGAAAATCAACTTCATTAGATATTTCCTTAGCCACAAGATTAAGAGGGTCTTTTATACTTGTATTTTTTCTAATCTCATGAAGCCTGTTATGAATATCTATCATAAATTCTTGAAAGTGAATTCTTTGCTTGCCATTAATATTTGAGAGAGAGAAACACATATCCATGATCATAGTCTTTCCTGACCCAGCCTTACCCCATAAATAAATACCTTTGCTAATATTTTTTCTTTGATAAAAGAGTTTAATTATTCTTTCTTTAATACCAAAATTTTTCGGGATAATGCCTTTAATCTTAGAAATAATTTCTAACTGTTTTTCATCAAAGATAATTAAATCTTTACGAAGATAATCTTTATATAATGATGATATGGATTTCATAAACACCTCAAGAGGCATTTAATATAATTATTTTCTTGAAGCCAATTCTTTTTTTATACCTGCGATAGCTTTTGCTGGAGATAACCCTTTAGGACATGCTTTTGAACAATTCATTATTGTCCTACAACTATATACTTTAAATTCATCATCGAGTTGATCGAGTCGCTTTTGTTTTTCTTCATCTCTACTATCACTGATCCACCTATATGCCTGTAAAAGGGCTGCGGGACCTAAATATTTGTCAGAATTCCACCAATAACTTGGACAAGATGTTGAACAACAGGCACACATAATACATTCATATAATCCATCAATTTTCTCTCTTTCTTCCTTAGATTGAGAAAATTCAGTTTCTGCAGACTTACCATTGGTTTTCAACCAGGGTTGTATCTTTTTATGTTGATCATAAAAATTTTTTAGGTCTGGAACCAAATCTTTTACTACGGGCTGATGTGGAAGAGGATTAATACCTACCTCTTTCTTTGTGTCTTCTATAGCCATTGTACAAGCTAAAGTATTAACACCATCAATATTCATAGCGCAAGATCCACAAATTCCTTCTCGGCATGACCTTCTAAAAGTAAGTGTTGAGTCTATTTCATCTTTAATTTTAATAAGGGCATCCAAAACCATAGGACCACATTTATCGAGATCAATCTCATATAAATCATATCTTGGATTATCATTTTTCTCAGGATCCCAACGATATACTTTGAATGATTTTTTATTTTTACTATCCGAATCAAGAGGATATTTTTTTCCATCTTTCACTTTTGAATTCTTAGGTAATACTAATTCGGCCATCTAATACACTCTTTCTTTTGGTGGAATATATGCCACATCGTTAGTAAGCGTTCTTTCATGAACACTTCGGTAATCGATTTTTACCTCACCGTCATCAGTTATCCAAGCCAAAGTATGCTTCATCCAATTTTCATCATCTCTATCTGGAAAATCTTCTCTAGCATGACTACCTCGACTTTCTGTCCTTTGTTCTGCACCTGTCATTGTTACCATTGCTTGACTCATCATATTATCAAGTTCCAATGCTTCAATTAAATCAGTATTCCAAATCAAAGATCTATCACTTATACCAATATTTGGAAGATCATTATATACTTTTGCTATTAATTCTCTTCCTTCCTCTAAAACATCTTGAGTTCTAAAAACTGCACAATTATTTTGCATTGTCTTTTGCATGCTTAATCTTAATTCCGATGTAGGAACTTCACCAGTTGCATTTCTAAATTTATCTAATCTTGCTATAGAGTTTTGACCTGCATCTTTTGGTAATTCTTCTGCGATTTTACCTGGTTTAACAGTTTCTGAACACCGAAGTGCTGCAGCTCTACCAAAAACCACTAAGTCTATAAGTGAATTTGATCCAAGTCTATTTGCTCCATGAACAGAAGCACATGCGGCTTCACCGATAGCCATTAAACCTGGAACAATATTATCTTCATCATCTTCAGTTGGATTAAGAACTTCTCCCATATAATTTGTTGGAATACCTCCCATATTATAATGAACAGTGGGAAGAACAGGTATTGGATCTCTTGTAACATCAACACCAGCAAATATTTTTGCTGATTCAGAGATTCCTGGTAGTCTTTCGGCTAAAATATCTGCATCAATGTGGTCAAGATGTAAGAAAATATGATCTCTGTCCTCTCCAACCCCTCTGCCTTCACGTATTTCAATCGTCATTGCTCTTGAGACCACATCTCTTGAAGCAAGGTCTTTAGCTTTTGGAGCATATCTCTCCATAAAGCGCTCACCTTCTGAATTGACTAAGTAACCACCTTCACCTCTACACCCTTCTGTAATTAAACATCCGGCACCATAAATACCTGTTGGATGGAATTGAACAAATTCCATATCTTGTAAAGGTAAACCCGCTCTTAAAACCATAGCAGATCCATCTCCGGTACAGGTATGGGCTGATGTTGCAGAAAAATAAGCTCTTCCATATCCACCAGTTGCCAAAATTGTTTTTGAAGAATGAAACCTATGTAATTCACCAGTTTCCATACAAAGAGCAACAACGCCAACACAATTTCCATTATCTGCCATAATTAAATCAATAGCAAAATACTCGATAAAAAAATCTGCTGAATTACTTATTGATTTACCATAAAGTGTATGAAGTATTGCATGACCAGTTCTATCTGCAGCAGCACATGTTCTTTGTGCCGCAGGTCCTTCACCATATTCAGTTGTCATGCCACCAAAAGGCCTCTGATATATTTTACCCTCTTCAGTTCTAGAAAAAGGAACACCAAAATGCTCTAATTCATATACCGCTTCTGGAGAATTCTTACATAAATATTCAATTGCGTCTTGATCTCCTAACCAATCAGCACCTTTAACAGTATCATACATATGCCAGCGCCAATTATCTTCACCCATATTACCAAGAGCTGCTGAAATACCACCCTGTGCAGCAACTGTATGGCTTCTAGTTGGAAAAACTTTTGAAATACAAGCAGTTTTTAGTCCGGACTCGGCACAACCTAGAGTCGCCCTTAGACCTGCGCCTCCTGCGCCAACTACAACTACATCATATTCGTGATCTATGAATTTATAATCTTGTGTATTCATAATTAAAACACTCCTAAAATAATAAGAGCAATCGTTGAAAGCAATGCGACAAGATATACATAAATATTATTCATTAAACTAAAGAATGATTTTAAACCGCCATCAAAATAATCATCTAGCATATGACCAACGCCTATCTTCATATGATATGAGAGAGAAAGAATATAAATTATCATTGGTATCCAAACAATCTCTTGAGAAAGCAAACCTTTTATTGCTAAGTAACCCTCATCGTAAACCTTTAGAAATATTATAAACGCAGGAATACCGACTATTAGGTTAACCATTGCAGTCAATCTCTGGACAATAAAGTGTTTTGTTCCTATGGATTTGTTACTCAAGTGAATTATCCTTAATCATGTTAAAAGAAATATTAATATGGTGAATAAAAGAGATAAAACAAGTGTCATATATGATAACAAATCGACACTCTTCAAACTAAAGCCCAAGCCTAAATCCCAAATAAAATGTCTAATTCCTCCAAATAGGTGATGGAAAAAAGCCCAAGTTACAATAAAAAATATTACCTGAACAATCTGCATTGATAGTATTGCATTAAATCTTTCGTAACTTTCAGGCCCAAGAATGAGAGCAATAAACCAAAAAATTAAAAAACTTACACCAAAATATAAACCCAATCCTGTCAGCCTATGCATAACAGACATAATCATTGAGATTGTTGGCCTATATATCTGCAAATGAGGTGATAAAGGACGTTGATCAGGGCTTTTTTCAATATTATTCATAATTATTAATAAGAATGTTATCCTTTTTATATATGAAATATGAAAGTATCTAAATACGATTTTACAGGAAGTGTAAACAAAATTTTAAAAGGATTTAGACTTAAAAATATGAAAAATATTCTAGGAATAGATGGATCAAAAAGTGGATGGATTGGAGTTAANCAAAATACAAANNNGGGGAGNCCTTCTGAAATTATTTTTAATAGAAAATTAATAGATTTTCTATCTACAGATATAGAATTAATTATTATAGATATGCCTGTCGGTCTTGATAAAAATATTAAGCAAGGCGGTAGATTAGTTGATAAAGAAGCAAGAAAAAAATTACTCAAAAGAAAATCAAGCATTTTTAACGCTCCGATTAGGGATGTTTTAAAAGCTAAAAGTTATGATGAAGCAAATAATATAAGCAAAAGCAAGGGATTAGGGATATCAAAGCAAAGTTGGAATCTTGTATCAAAAATCAATGAGTTAGATCAAATCTTACAAATCAAAATAAGACCACAAATTTATGAGTCACATCCAGAACTATGTTTTCAAACAATGAATAATGGTGAATTAAAATTTTCTAAAAAAGAAAGATTGGGAATTAAGGAAAGAAAGAATATCTTAATTAAGAATGGCTTTGATAGAAAATTTATCGACAATAATTTAAAGAAAAATAAAAATTTTCAGCCTGATGATTTTCTTGACGCATGCGCATTATCTTGGACAGCAAAAAGAATTATAAATAAAAAAAATATAAATCTACCAGAAGATCCCGAAAGAGATGAATTAGGAATTATCATGCAAATGAAAGTTTAACTTAGATAATCTTTCTCTAGTATCTCAGCTATTTGAATAGTGTTAAGAGCAGCACCTTTTCTCAAATTATCAGAAACAACCCATAGATTTAAACCATTTTCTATTGAATTATCATTTCTAATTCTTGAAATATAGGTATGATCATTGCCAGCACAATCAATTGGTGTTGTATAGGTTTCGGGATTATCTAAATCAACTAAACAACCTGGTGCCTCTGATAAAACATTAGAAGCTTCCTCTGCAGATATATAATTCTCAAATTCTACATTCACTGACTCAGCATGGCCAATAAAAGTTGGCACTCTTACACATGTGGCAGAGACCTCAATATCCTTATCTAATATTTTCTTTGTTTCATTAATCATCTTTTCTTCCTCTTCCGTATATCCTGAGGAAGCAAAAGGGCCTATTTGTGGTATCACATTAAAAGAAATTTGTGTCTGAAATAATTCTGGTTCTATTGAGTTATTGGAAAAAATTCCCTTAGTTTGTTCAAATAATTCATCCATACCAGCTTTCCCTGCTCCTGAAGTAGATTGATAGGAAGAAACAATCACTCTTTTTATCTTTCCTAAATCGTGAAGAGGTTTCAACGCCACAACCATTTGTATAGTAGAACAATTTGGATTTGCTATTATTTTTGTCTTATCATAATTATCGAGATCTTCTTTATTGACCTCCGGCACAATCAAAGGTACATCAGCGTCCATTCGAAATCTTGAAGAATTATCAATAACAATACAATTTTTTTCAGCAGCTTTTGGTGCAAATTCATCTGAAATTTTACCTCCTGCAGAGAATAAGGCAATATCTGCTTTTGAAAAATCAAACTCACTAAGGTCTTCTACTATTAATTCTTTATTACCAAACTGAACAGTATCTCCTTTGCTACGACTTGAAGCTAAAGCAATAACTTTATCAGCAGGAAATTTTCGTTCATTAAGAATGTCGAGCATTTCTCTTCCGACATTTCCAGTAGCCCCGACTATTGCAATCCTTAAACCCATTTTTTATTCCTTACTAAGTAATTCAAGATTTTCAATAACTTTATTACCCATTTCGCTAGTTGAAATAAAGTTTCCATTATCAGAGATATCTTTTGTTCTTGATCCATCATCTAAAACTTTTGATATGGAATTCTCAAGCAATTTTGAGTCTTCGTTTCTTCCAAAACTATAATTTAAAGCCATAGAGAAAGATAAAATCGATGCTAAAGGATTTGCAATTCCTTGACCGGAGATATCTGGTGCAGAACCATGAACAGGCTCATATAAAGCTGATTCAAATAATCCATTAACAGCTTTACCAAGTGAAGCAGATGGAAGCATACCAAGAGACCCAGTTAACATTGCAGCAACATCAGACAACATATCACCAAAAAGATTATCAGTTACAATCACATCAAACTGTTTTGGCCATCTAACTAACTGCATCCCACAATTATCTGCAAGCATATGATCTAATTCAACATCATTATATTTTTCTTCATGAATTTTTTTTACTTCCTCATACCAAAGTAAGCCCGATTCCATAACATTTCTTTTTTCAGACGAAGTGACTTTATTTTTTCTTTTTCTAGCCAACTCAAATGCNACTTCAGCAATCCTTTGAATTTCCCAAGTTTCATANACCTGAGTATTNNTNCCTCTTCTATTNCCGTTNTCTAATTCCTCTATACCACGAGGTTCTCCAAAATAAACACCTCCTGTGAGCTCTCTAACAATTAAGATATCGAGATCTTCAACGATTTCTTTTTTTAGTGATGAGGATTCTGAAAGTGACGAAAAACATATTGCTGGCCTTAAATTAGCAAAAAGATCAAGTTCCTTTCTTAATCNCAATAAACCAGCTTCAGGTCTATGCTCATAAGCAACATCATCCCATTTTGGTCCACCAACTGCGCCAAATAAAATTGCATCAGATTTTTGAGCAAGCTGCATTGTAGCATCACTAATTGCTACACCATCAGCATCATATGAAGAGCCACCAACAAGACCATATTCAATTTCAGCATTAAAGTCTTTGTTAGAATTAAACCAACCAATAATCTTTTCGACCTCAATCATTACTTCTTGGCCAATACCATCGCCAGGTAAAATTAGAATTTTGTTAGTCATTAGTGATTCCCTTTATAAAGTATACCAAGGTAAATTATTATCGGCATCCCTTTCGTAGATATCAATTAAATTTGTATCTTTAAGAGTTAGGCCAATATCATCAAGGCCTTCCATCAAAAAATTTTTATTTGATGGATCAATTTCAAAACTAAATTCTTTGTTTTCACAATTTATTATTTGATCACTAAGCGAGACCTGTAATTCATTTCCCTTTAAAGCAGATTCACTTATCTCCTTAATTAATTTTTCTGAAAGTTGAATCGGCAAAATACCATTTTTAAAACAATTATTATAGAAAATATCAGCGAAAGAAGGCGCAATAATTACCTTAATACCAAAATCAAGTAGAGCCCATGGAGCATGCTCACGGCTGGAACCGCATCCAAAGTTATTTCCTGCAAGGATAATTTTTGAGTCTCTATAAATATCCTTATTCAATATAAAACTCTCAATTTCATTACCTTCAAAATCATATCGCATTTCATGAAATAAGCTTTTACCAAGGCCAGTTCTTTTAATTGTTTTTAAAAATTGCTTAGGGATAATCATATCTGTATCAATATTAATCATCATTGAGAATTGATTACCGTCGGAAGAAAGCATTGGTGCAGCGATACCTTTTATTTTACTAAACTTTTCCATATTAACTAAAATCCCTAACATCGGCCAAGCATCCTGCTATAGCTGCTGCTGCAGCCATTTTTGGACTCACAAGATGTGTTCTGCCTCCTCTACCTTGTCTTCCTTCAAAATTTCGATTTGAGGTTGAGGCACATCTCTCATTAGGAAGAAGTTTATCTGCATTCATGGCTAAACACATTGAACAACCTGGTTCTCTCCATTCAAACCCCGCATCTATAAATATTTTATCTAGGCCCTCATTTTCTGCTTGAACTTTTACAAGTCCTGATCCGGGCACAACAATTGCGTTAACATGATCAGAAACCTTGTTTTGACTTACTATTGATGCTGCTGCCCTTAAATCTTCAATTCTTCCATTTGTACATGATCCAATAAAAACCTTATCAATTTTTGTACCTTTAATTGGTTCACCTGCTTCCAAACCCATATAATCTAGCGATCGTCTTATTGCATTTTTCTTTGCTTCATCTTCTATATTCTCGGGTTTTGGGATATTGCTATCAATATCAATGACGTCCTCTGGGCTAGTTCCCCAAGTTACTAAAGGCGCAAGGTTATCAATATCAATTTTTATTGAATTATCATAATGTGCGCCAGGATCACTTGGTAAAGTTTTCCAGTAGCTAACTGCTTTGTCCCAAATATCACCTGTTGGAACTAATGGTCGATCCTTCAAATAGTCAAAAGTTTTTTGATCTGGAGCAATTAACCCTGCTCTAGCGCCAGCCTCTATTGTAAGATTACATAATGTCATTCTGCCTTCCATACTAAGGCTTTCAACTGCATTACCCATATATTCAATAACATAACCGGTACCACCCGCAGTTCCAATCGCCCCAATCACAGATAGTGCAAGATCTTTTGCGGATATCGAGTCGGTTAGTGTCCCGACTATTTCAACTTTAAAGTTTTTTGCCTTTTTTTGTATTAATGTCTGAGAAGCTAAAACATGTTCTACCTCAGATGTTCCAATGCCATGTGCTAACGCTCCAAATGCTCCATGCGTTGAAGTATGACTATCACCACAAACAATTGTAGAGCCTGGAAGAGTGAAGCCTTGCTCAGGGCCTATAATGTGAACAATACCCTGCCTGATGTCAGTCATATCAATAAAGTTAATGCCAAATTTTGGTTTAAGCTACGAAGTTAGTGAGTATGACATTATAGAAGGTGAAGATTTTATAGATTCGGGTGGAGATGCTCTATTTTTAAACTATGGAATTAACTTTTTTATAAATAATT
>PBRS01000036.1 GCA_002726005.1 Rhodobiaceae bacterium | reverse complement strand
AGATTTGGTAATATTCATATGCCAATGGATGAAACTTTAACTAGGGTTTCTATAGATGTTTCAAAGAGGCCACATTTAGAATGGTCTGTAAAATTTTCTAAACCACTATTGGGAGAAATGGATACAGAGCTTTTTCATGAATGGTTTGCGGCTTTTGCACAAAATCTTGGTGCAACAGTTCATGTTGAGAATATCTATGGAGAAAATAACCATCATATAGCAGAGTCGTGCTTTAAGGGTCTCGCACGTTGTATTCGAGAAGCTCTTTCTATTGATCCAAGAGAGGGAGATAGGGTTCCTTCAAGCAAAGGAAGTCTCGGAAACTAAGCATGAGCAATGTTGATATTGCAATAATAAATTATGAATGTGGAAACATTCATTCTGCAAGAAAAGCATTTGAGCTAGCATTATCCGAACTAAACATATCTGGTAATGTTTATGTTACCAATGAGCCTGAGGTTATTTTTAAGGCAGATAAACTTGTTCTCCCAGGAGTCGGAGCGTTTCCTGAATGTTTTAATAAGCTTAAATCTATAAAAGGATTAAGGGAGTCTATTGCAGAAAGAGTTTATGATAATGGGATACCAATATTGGGTATATGTATAGGTCTTCAGCTAATGGCAGACAAAGGATATGAGAATATTGAATCTGAGGGTCTTGGGTGGATCTCAGGAAGTGTTGAAAATTTATGCCCTGATGATAAGAGTTTAAAAATACCTCATATGGGCTGGAATGAAGTTAGTTTTAAAAAAGATGATGGAAATTTTTCTGATCTCAACGGAGAAGATTTTTATTTCGTTCATTCATATTATTTCAATGCAAATAACAATGATAATATTTTAGCTACAACAAATTATAATCAACCTTTTCCATCTGCCCTTATTAAAAATAATATCATTGGCACCCAATTTCATCCTGAAAAGAGTCAAAGATCAGGGGTTGAGTTTATAAAGAGATTTTTGATGTGGAAGCCATGATTTTATACCCAGCCATAGATTTGATAAATAAGGAGTGTGTGCGATTAAAAAAAGGAGATTACTCAAAAAAAACAGTTTTTAACAAAAACCCAATAAAACAAGCTCAGATTTTTGAGTCAGAGGGATGTGAATGGGTTCATATTGTTGATTTAGATGCAGCAAAGGGCAACGAAACCAAAAATGACTCAGTTTTGTTAGAGATTAAGGAAAAAACAAATTTGAAAATTCAATTTGGAGGGGGAGTAAGAACTCCTGAAAGGGTTAAATTTCTTTTTGATTTAGGGATTGATAGAGCAATTATTGGAACAGCAGCTTTCCAGGACTTAAATTTCCTTGAATCTTCGGCTAATGACTATCCACATAGAATTTGGTTAGGCACCGATGTGCTAAATGGCAAAATAAAAATACATGGCTGGACAGAAGATTCAGATAAAGATTTAAATAGTGTTTTAGAATTTGCATCAGGATTAAATATTGGAGGTATAATTTTAACAGATATAAATAAAGATGGCATGATGCAAGGACCAAATATTGAAATGACATCAGATATAGCAAGTAAATATAAAATTCCTGTCATTCTTTCCGGTGGCGTTTCTAAAATTGATGACATTGCTATGATAAGTGAATTTGGAGACAAAGGTATTTCAGGTCTTATATGTGGGCGAGCAATATATGATAACAAGATTGATATTGCTGAGGCCTTAAAGATTTTAGGTAATCAAGATGCTCAAAACTAGAATTATACCTTGTTTAGATGTTAAAAATGGAAGAGTCGTAAAGGGTGTAAATTTTATAAACTTAGTTGACGCTGGCGATCCAGTAGAGGCGGCCCAAGCTTATGATGAAGCAGGAGCAGATGAATTATGTTTTCTTGACATAACCGCTAGTCATGAAAATAGATCCATTTTATTAGATGTTGTAAAAAGAACTGCAGAAAAATGCTTTATGCCTCTTACAGTTGGCGGCGGTGTCCGAACTAATGAAGACATAAAGATGCTTCTAGATTCTGGAGCAGATAAAGTATCAATTAATACATCAGCAATTACAAATCCAAATTTTATAAAAGAAGCAAGCAAAGCCTTTGGTAGTCAGTGCATAGTCGTTGCTATTGACGCTAAGAGCAATAATGATGGTTGGCAAATATATACGCATGGAGGAAGAGAGCCTACTGGGCTAGACCCTATAAATTTTGCTAAAGAGGCCGAATTACTTGGCGCGGGAGAGATTTTATTAACTTCTATGGACAGAGATGGTACAAAAAAAGGATATGATACTGAGTTATTAAATAAGATAACAAAAAAACTTAAAATTCCCGTTATTGCTTCAGGTGGAGTTGGAAATATTGATCATATTATTGATGGCATAAAAGAAGGAGGCGCTAGTGCTGTTTTAGCGGCTTCCATTTTTCATTTTGGAGAAATTACTATAAAAGAGGTAAAAGATAAACTATTTGAAAAAGGACTTAGTGTAAGAAAATAATTATGGAAGACCACACAGAAATAATAAATGAACTTTGGGAAATTATTAAAGAAAAAGAAAATTCTGGAGACGATAACTCTTATACCTATGAGATATTGGAGAAGGGAATAAAAAAGGCTTCTCAAAAAGTTGGCGAAGAAGCATCTGAACTAATTATAGCTTCACTAGCAGAAACAAAAAAAGAAATCATCAATGAGAGTGCCGATCTAATATACCATTGGTTACTTTTATTGAAACTTTCAAATGTTGATCCAAATGAAGTTTTTCAAGAACTCAAAAAAAGAAGAAAATAGTTGTATGGATTTAAAAAAAACAGCTTATCCTCTAGATGGTTTATATAATAAATTCTCGCTAAAAAAATGGAATAAATACAAAAGTGATGAAGATGTTGATATTAATCAAGAAGATGTAAGTTCATTACTTAGTTTGGATGTAGAATTTGATACTAAGGAAATATTGGAGATTTATTTACCAATTGCTGAATTAATTATGCTTAATATTTATAATAGGCAATCTTTAAATAATAAGATGAATGAATTTCTTAATGCAGGGATAGATATACCTTTTATTGTCGGAATCGCAGGTTCAGTGGCTGTTGGTAAATCAACATTTTCGAAAATATTACAGCTTTTATTCACTAAAATTTATAAATCTAAAAATATTGAATTAGTTACGACCGATGGTTTTCTTTACCCGAATTCAATTCTTGAGAAGAAAGGTATAATGGAAAGAAAAGGTTTTCCAGAAAGCTATAATACAAAACTACTATATGATTTTTTATTCAATATTAAATCTGGCATCAAAAGCCTTAAGGTCCCTAAATATTCTCATTTGGTTTATGACATTCTTGAGGATGAAAATATAACCATAAATTCTCCATCTATTTTAATTCTTGAAGGCATAAATGTTTTGCAACCGCCAATACCTAAAGAAAATTATTTTGAGCCTGTTGTTTCTGATTTTTTTGATTTTTCTATCTACTTAGATGCAGACGAGCCGGTAATTAGAAAATGGTATATTGAGAGGTTTTTAAATTTGAGACAAAAAGCCTTTTCAGATGAAAATTCTTTCTTTAATAGATTTGTGGATATAGGCGATAAAGAGGCTGTCGAGTTGGCTACACAAATTTGGGAAACAATTAATCTAAAAAATTTGGATGAAAATATTTTGCCGACAAGAAGCAGGGCATCTATGATCATAAAGAAGAATGAAAATCATAAGGTAGAAGAATTATGGTTAAGAAAGATATAATTGTGCTTATAGTGATAACATGAGTGAAAAAATTAATATAACAATTGTTGGTGCCGCTGGTAAAATGGGCTGTGAACTAATAAGACAAATAGCAAACTCCTCTAATTACAATTTAGTTGCAGCAATTGAAGGAAAAGACTCAAAATTTATTGGAGAAGATGCATATAAGATTGCAGGATGTTCTATTACAGGAGTCGCAATAAATGATGATTTAATAAGTGCAGTTACAAAATCAGATGCTCTAATTGATTTTAGCTCTATTGACTCTACTCTATATGCTTCTGAACTTAGCGCTCAAGCAAGAATAGTGCATGTCATTGGCACTACTGGTTTTGATAACAAACATGATGAGATGATTCAAGCAGCAGCAAGACACGCAACTATTATTAAGTCAGGTAATATGAGCCTAGGCCTCAATGCTTTACTTGGAATTGTTCAGAATGCTTCAAAATTATTAGACGACAATTGGAGTATCGAAATTTCAGAGGTTCATCACAAGGAAAAGAAAGACCATCCATCAGGAACAGCTCTTGCGCTTGGCTCTTTTGTTGCAAATGGAATGGAAATTAATTTAGAAAATAAAAAAGTCATTGATGATCCAATAATAATAGAAGATGAAATAAATCTGACTAAAGTGAAAGAAGGCTTAGTGCGCAAAAAAGGAGATATAGGATTTTCCTCGTACAGAAAAGAAGATGTAGTTGGTGACCATTCAGTAATTTTTGAAGGAAATAATGAGAGAATAGCTTTAGCACATATAGCTGAGAGCAGAGATATATTTGCTAATGGCGCTTTAAAAGCAGCAAGTTGGGGACAAGATAAGGATCCAGGTTTATATACTATGCAAGATGTTTTAGGTTTTTAGAAAGGTGCTTAATGTCATATTTATCTCTTGTAAGACACGGTCAAAGTGAATGGAATGAAAAAAATTTATTTACCGGTTGGGAGAATCCAGGGTTAACAGATAAAGGACTTGCTGAAGCCAAGGAAGCAGGATTCAAATTAAATAATCTTGGAATAACTTATGACCATTATTACACTTCTGTTCTTGATAGAGCCGTTATCACTGCTGAAATTATTATTAATGGTCTTAATGTTAACAAATATAACTTAGTTAAATGCCAAGAGCTGAATGAAAGAGACTATGGAGATTTAACTGGCCTTAATAAGGATGATGCAAGAAAGAAATGGGGAGAAGAACAAGTGCATATTTGGAGAAGATCATTTGATATGCCTCCGCCAAATGGTGAAAGTTTAAAAGATACAGCAGAAAGAGTAATACCTTTTTTTTCATCTGAGATTTTTACTAAGCTCAAGGTTGAAAAAAATGTATTTATCAGCGCTCATGGCAATTCACTTCGTTCCTTAATAATGCATATTGAGAATTTATCTTCAGAACAAATTCTTGAGAGAGAAATAGCAACTGGTAAGCCACTTGTATATGAATTTGATTCGTCAAAAGAATCCTATTCTCTAAAATATGAATAAGTCTAAAAGAATAAATATTATTTCAAGAATTCTTGATGAACAGTATAAAGAAACCCCTGCACCCTTAGATCACAGTGACCCTTTTACGCTTTTGATAGCTGTTTTATTATCGGCTCAATGTACCGATGAAAGAGTCAACAAAGTTACTCCTCTTCTTTTTGAAAAAGCTAGTGATCCTGAAGAAATGAGAAAATTATCAGAGAAAAAAATATATGGAATTATACGTCCATGTGGATTGGGTCCTCAAAAATCAAAAGCGATTAAGAAGTTATCAGATATCTTAGTTAGAGATTATGAAGGAAGAGTCCCAAGTGGTTTGATAGAATTAGAAAAATTACCGGGAGTTGGTCATAAAACTGCTTCAGTTGTTGTTAGTCAGGCATTTAATAAACCCGCATTTCCAGTAGACACCCATATTCATAGACTTGCTCAACGCTGGGGTCTAACCAATGGTAAAAATGTAAAACAGACTGAAAAAGATTTAAAAAGATTATTTCCTAAAAAGGATTGGCAAAAACTGCATTTACAAATTATTTTTTGGGGTAGAGAATATTGTCAGGCAAGAGAATGTTGGGGTTTAGAATGTCGAATATGCAGCACATGCTATCCTAAGAGAAAAAGAAAATTCAAGCATAAGAAACCCTAAATTAGTTTTTAAAGATTTTTTTTAATCTGGAAATATAATCATTAGACTCTGGACTATTATTTTTAGATGTTTCTTTCTCAAATTCTTTCAATAGGTTTATTTGTTTTTTGTTAAGATTTTTTGGTATTTCAACATGAATTTCGACGAACAAATCTCCATATCTTCTCGATTGTAAAACGGGCATACCTTTACCTTTAAGCCTAAACTGTCTTTCATTTTGGCACCCTTCAGGTATAGATATTCTAAGTTTTTTCCCATCAGGAGAAGGAACATCAATGTCTCCCCCTAAAGTGGCCAAAATAAAATCTACAGGTATTTCACATAAAAGATCGGCGTCTTGTCTTTTAAAGAATTCATTTGGTGACACTGAAATAAAAACATATAAATCTCCAGATGGACCACCATTTTCACCTGCCTCACCTTCACCGCCTAATCTAATTCTTGTTCCATCATCAACACCTTGTGGAATATTTACTGATAGTTTTCTATTCTTTTTTACCCTTCCAGTACCTCTACACGGATTACAGGGATTTTTAATAATTGACCCCCTTCCCGAACAAGAAGCGCAAGTTCTCTCTAATGTAAAGAAACCTTGCTGAGTCCTTACTTTTCCTGATCCACCGCATTGACCACAAGTAGCTCTCTCAGATCCTCCAGCTGCTCCACTGCCATTGCAATCATCACATGATATATTTGAGTTGATATTTAAATCTCTTGTTGTACCAGAATAAGCATCTTTAAGATTAATCTCCATCTCTGCCCTTAAATCAGACCCACGAGTCTGTCTTTGAGCCTGAGATGAGGTTTGACCTCTACGGCCAGTAAATTCTCCAAATATATCTTCAAAAATATCAGACATTGAACCAGAAAAGTTGGCGTTAAAACCTCCAAAGCCCCCGCCCCCCATGCCACCTTGTGATGCAGCATGACCAAATTGGTCATATGAAGATCTATTTTGAGGGTCTTTTAAAGTTTCATAAGCCTCATTAATTTCTTTGAAACGAGTTTCAGCTTCTTTGTTTCCGGGATTTCTATCTGGATGATTTTCTTTCGCAAGATTTCTAAAAGCTTTTTTTATATCTTGATCAGACGCATTTTTTTGTACGCCAAGTACATCATAATAATCTCTTTTTTCCATCTTAAACTACTTTAGTTGGATGCTTCTTCTTTATCTTCTTTATCTTCTTTATCTTCTTTATCTTCTTTAACTTCTTCGTAATCTGCATCTACAACATCGTCGCCAGATAAATCTTCAGATTTATCGCCAGCCTCGTTTTGTTGACTGCTTTCTTGTTCTTGTTGATAAAGTTTTTCACCTATTTTCATTGCTTCTTGAGATAAGGCAGCGCTTTTCTCTTGGATAGAATTTAAATCATCTCCGTCAATAACCTCTTTGAGTGATTTAATAGCATCTTCTACAGCAGTTTTTTCTTCTTCAGTTAGTTTTTCTTCTGCATCTTTTAAAGCTTTTTCTGTAGAATGAATTAAGGCCTCGCCTTGATTTTTAGCTTCTACAGATTCTCTTTTTTGTTTGTCTTCTTCCGCATTAGATTCAGCTTCTTTTATCATATCCTCAATTTCATCATCGCTTAAACCACCAGATGCTTCTATTGTGATTTTTTGTTCTTTGCCTGTTGCCTTGTCAGTGGCGCTTACAGCAACAATACCATTAGCATCAATATCAAAGGCGACATCAATTTGCGGAATACCCCTAGGTGCAGGTGCAATTCCTTCAAGATTAAATGATCCTAGGAGCTTATTATCAGAGGCCATTTCTCTTTCGCCCTGAAAGACCCTTATTGTTACTGCAGACTGATTATCTTCAGCTGTAGAAAAAACCTGGGATTTCTTTGTTGGTATTGTTGTGTTTTTTTCAATTAATCTTGTAAACACGCCACCAAGAGTTTCTATTCCTAAGGATAAAGGTGTAACATCAAGCAACAATACATCTTTAACATCTCCTTGAAGAACACCAGCTTGTATAGCTGCACCCATTGCAACGACTTCATCTGGATTAACAGACATATTTGGTTCTTTTTTGAAAAAATCTTGAACTGTTTCTCTAATCTTTGGCATTCTTGTCTGACCACCAACCAAAACTACTTCATCAATTTCAGAGGCATTAATACCTGCGTCTTTAAGCGCCTCTTTACATGGTGCGATTGTTCTTTGAACTAAATCCTCTACTAGGCTTTCTAACTTAGATCTAGATAGCTTCAAGGTTAAATGTTTTGGTCCACTTTGGTCTGCTGTTATAAATGGTAAATTGACCTCAGTTTGTGCGGCAGAAGAGAGTTCAATTTTTGCTTTTTCAGCCGCCTCTTTTAATCTTTGTAAGGCTAACTTATCTCCCCTCAGATCAACGCCATTATCTTTTTTGAATTCATCTGCCAGGAAATTAACAAGGGTAAGATCAAAATCTTCGCCACCAAGAAAAGTATCTCCATTGGTTGACTTAACCTCAAAGACACCATCGCCAATTTCAAGTATAGAAATATCAAATGTACCACCACCAAGATCATATACTGCGATCATCTTTCCTTCTTTTTTTTCTAAACCATAAGATAAAGCGGCTGCCGTTGGCTCATTAATGATTCTTAAAACTTCTAGTCCAGCAATTTTACCGGCGTCTTTAGTTGCTTGTCTTTGCGCATCATTGAAGTAAGCAGGAACAGTAATAACAGCTTGTTCAACTTTCTCACCTAAGTAATCTTCAGCTGTTTCTTTCATTTTTTGTAGAATAAATGCTGAGATCTGTGAAGGTGAATAACTTTCTCCAGCAGCTTCAACATATGCGTCATCGTTCTTACCCTTGACTATTGAATAAGGAACCATATCGATGTCTTTCTTGGTTGCTGGATCATTAAATGGTCGTCCAATAAGTCTTTTTATGGCAAAAAGAGTATTTTCAGGATTAGTTACGGCCTGTCTTTTTGCTGGTTGACCAATAAGCCTTGAATTTTCTTCGTCAAACGACACCATAGAGGGCGTAGTTCTAGCCCCTTCAGAATTCTCTAATACCTTAGGTTGTGTCCCATCCATAATAGAAACACAACTATTGGTAGTCCCTAAATCTATTCCTATAACTCTTCCCATAATCTTGCCTCCATAAAGCTTAAGAAATAATAATTATAAATCTGTATATGGTAATTAAAAAATTTAATGCAAGGCTCTAATTGGGTTTTTCTTCATCTTTTTTTGTCGAAACACCTACTTTTGCTGCCCTTAAAAGCCTATTTTCTAGAACATATCCCTGTTCAATTACTTGGAGAATGACCCCCGCCTCATGATCATCCGATGGTATTTCAAACATTGCTTCATGAAAATTAGGATCAAACTTCTCACCCTCAGGGTTTATAGTTTTTACACCTGTTTTATCTAATAGTGACTCGAAGTCTCTCAAAATTGCATTAGTTCCATCTACGAAAGATTTAGTATCTAAACCTTCATCATCAACAAAAGATGTTAATGCTCTTTGAAGATTGTCAATTATTGGTAGCATATCTTTGATAAATATAGATGCTCCAATTTTATATGCTTCAGATCTTTCCTTATCAGACCTTTTTCGCATATTGTCCATTTCAGCAACTGTTCTTAACAGTTTATCTTCTAGTTCTTTGATCTTTTCTTCCGGACTAATTTCAACTTTTATTTCTTCTTTAGGCGTAATGTCTTCGGAGCCGCCTTTGTTGTCTTCTTCGCCTTCAGCAACTTCTTTATTTTCTTCTTCCATCTAAAACTCCAAAAAATTCATACAATAATGATTATTTACATTATAGTAATTACTATAGTTATGTATTACACAAAGTTTAAATTTCAACCCTTAACTTAAATAAAGATAAAAAATGCGACCATCTGAAAGAAAAACAAATGAAATGCGAGCTATATCTTTTGAGACTGGAATATCAAAACATGCTGAAGGATCTTGTTTAGTAAAATTTGGAGACACTCATGTTTTATGTACAGCATCAGTTGAAAATAGAGTTCCACCATGGTTAAGAAATTCTGGATCTGGATGGGTTACTGCTGAGTATGGCATGCTTCCAAGGTCAACTGGGGAAAGAATGCGAAGAGAGGCATCTGCAGGCAAACAATCCGGAAGAACACAAGAAATACAAAGACTAATTGGAAGATCTCTAAGATCAGTTATTGACTTAAATCAACTCGGGGAAAATCAAATAAGCATAGACTGTGACGTTATTCAAGCTGATGGCGGTACAAGAACGGCATCTATCTCAGGGGCTTTTGTAGCTCTAAAGCAGTCAGTAAATTATCTATTATCATCAAAACAGATAAAAAAGGATCCAATTAGAGAATTCCTTGGAGCAGTTTCATGTGGCATTTATAGAGGAAAACCAATTTTAGATTTAGATTATAAGGAGGACTCCGAGGCTGAAGCAGATGCAAATTTTGTTATTACAGAAAAAAATAAAATAATCGAAATTCAAGCTACTGCAGAACAATATCCATTTTCTGAAGAGATGTTTTCCGAGCTAATGGTCCTTGCAAAGACTGGAATAGAAGAAATTATAAAAAGACAAAAAGAAATCTTAGAGAATTAGCAAGAATGGTATTAAAAATTTTAGATGGTGAAATTGTTATAGCTAGCCATAACAAAGGTAAGATTATAGAATTTTCAGATTTATTCAAAGATTACAAATTAAAGCTATCTTCTTCAGCAGATTACAATATTCAAGAGCCAGAAGAAAATGGATCTTCTTTTGCAGACAATGCGTTAATTAAAGCTAAAGCAACCATGCTTGGTTCTGGGAAAATCTCAATATCTGATGATTCTGGTTTATGCATAGACTGTCTTAATGGCGAACCAGGAATTCATTCTGCAAGATGGGCCGGTCCAAATAAAGATTTCTCGGCGGCAATGGAAAAGATTAATGAAAAAATATTTGAAATGAACCCTGAAAACACGAATGCACATTTTTTTTGTGCACTAGCAGCTGTATGGCCAAATGGAGAATATAAAATCTATGAAGGCGCTGTGCATGGAAGTTTGAGGTTCCCTCCTCAAGGAAATCTTGGTTTTGGTTATGATCCAATTTTTATACCAACAGGATTTGATATTAGTTTTGGAGAAATGGAACCTTTAAAGAAGCATTCTATGTCTCATAGAGCTGTAGCCTTTAATAAGCTTAAAAGTGAACTTTTACATGAATGATGAAAATAAAAAACTTAAACCAGGCTTATATATTATTTCCTTACCTATAGGTAATTCAAAAGACATAACCATACGCGCAATTGATTATTTACAAAGTGTTGACGAAATCTATTGTGAGGATACAAGAGTTACAAATAAGATTTTATCTATTTATAAAATAAAAAAGAGTCTGAAAAACTATCATGACCACAACGGACAAAAAGTAAGACCTCAAATAATAAGAAAAATAAAAGATGGTAAAGCTATTGCCCTTGTATCTGATGCAGGAACACCATTAATTTCTGATCCTGGATATAAGTTAGTTTCTGATTTGAAGGCAAGAGAACTTTATGTTACTGCCGCCCCAGGTGTTTCTTCTCCTATAACTGCACTCACGCTGTCTGGTTTGCCGACTAATAATTTTTATTTTTTGGGCTTTCTTCCCAATAAAGATCAATCAAGAAAAAACTTAATTGAAGGCATAAAAAATCTGAAAACAACAATTATTATTTTTGAATCTGCAAATAAAATTAATAAAACCCTTCAAGATCTCATTGATATCTTGGGAAATAGAGAAATAGCTATTTGTAGAGAAATGACAAAAAAATTTGAGGAAATAATAACAGGTAAAATTATTGATATAGCTCAAAAAATAGTGCCAAAGAAACTGAAAGGTGAAATTGTTATTGTGCTATATGGAGACAATAAAAAAGATCAAGAGATTAACTTAGACGAAATCATTAACTCATTCGAAGGAGAGTATGGCCCCTCAGAATTGGCTAAAATAATTTCTGATCAAACAGGTTTTTCAAAAAGCATAATTTATAATAAAATTATTAAGCTAAAAGAGGATGATTAATATGAAAATAGCTGTACAAATGGACCATGTTAGCAATCTTAATATTAAGGGTGATACAACTCTCGCTCTTTGCCTAGAAGCCCAAGAAAGAAAATTTAAATTATATCAGTATTTGCCAGACAATCTCACCTTTATAGATGGGCAGTTAAAAGTTGTTGTTCAAGAACTTAAACTTTTTGATGATTGTGAAGACTTTTTTGAGTTAGGAGAACCTTTTACTGATGATTTGAATAGTTTTGATACAGTTCTAATGAGGCAAGAACCGCCTTTTGATATGCATTATATAACTTATACACATTTACTAGATCATTTAGATAAAAAAGTTCGTGTAATTAATAATCCAGTGAGCGTTAGAAACGCACCAGAAAAATTGTTAGTAACTCATTTCACTGACTTAATGCCTAAAACAATAATCTCTAAGAATTTTGGTGAAATAAAAGAATTTGCTAGAAAGCTAAATAAAGTTGTTCTAAAGCCTCTTTATGGCAAAGGTGGTGAAGGTATAATACTCCTAGAATCCGATGACAAAATGTTCGACAAGAAATTAGAAAATTTTTTATCGAATGAGTACGAGCCCATAATGGCTCAAGAATATCTACCAATTGTTAAAAAGGGCGATAAACGAATTATATTGATTAACGGAGAACCTGTTGGTTGCTTAAATAGGGTTCCTGCGGAAGGTGAATTTAGATCAAACCTAGGGGTTGGTGGCTTGCCTGAACTTTGCGAGCTATCATCAAGAGACAATGAGATTTGTCAAAGAATTAGTAAAACATTAATAGATTATGACCTCTATTTTGTAGGTATTGATGTTATTGGGGATTTTCTAACAGAAATAAATGTTACATGTCCAACAGGTGTTAGACAAATTAAAGAACTGGGTGGCCCTGATATTGCAAAATTATTTTGGGACAATATTAAGTCTTAATTTCCCATATCACATGCAGCAATAGTTGCTAGGTTTACGAGTTCCGAAACATTACATCCTGTTGGAGCAATTTGAACAGGTTTTGATAATCCTACTAAGAGTGGGCCTATTAAGGTTGCTCCCCCCAGCTCCTGTAAAAGTTTTGTTGATATGGAGGCAGAATGAATCGCAGGCATAATTAAAACATTAGCTGGTTCAGTTAATCTACAAAAAGGGTAAAGTTTCATTGCTTCAGTATTTAAAGCAACATCTGCTGCCATTTCTCCATCGTAGTCAAAATCTACATTTCTTTTATCAAGTATATCTACAGCCTCTCTCATAAATGTTGAGCGTTCACCTTCTGGATATCCAAAAGATGAATAGGCTAAAAGAGCAGCATGAGGATCTAGACCAAGTTTTCTAGCTAAATCTGCTCCGGCTTGCGTGATATCGGCAATCTCTTCAGCACTAGGCATATCATGAACATTAGTATCGCCAACTAAAACTGTTCTATTTTCAGATATGATTACAGAAATACCAACCATTCTTTTATTTTCAGCTGGGTCAATTACTTTCCTTATGTCTTCAAGAGCAAGAGAATAATTTCTTGTTACGCCAGTAACCATAGCATCTGCATCACCCATAGAAACCATACATGCAGAAAATATATTTCTATCATTGTTTACCATTCTTAAACAATCTCTTGCCAAAACACCTCTTCTTTGAAGTCTTGAGTATAAGTAATTAGTATATTCATCCGACTTATCTGAAATTTCAGCATTTACTATTTCAATTCCTGAATGGAGTTGTTGCCCTATTTCTGATAATGCCTTTTCTATTTTTTCTTTTCTTCCGACCAAAACAGGTATACCTAAGCCAAGCTCTCTAAAATTTAATGCTGCTCGAATAACTTTCTCTTCTTCGCCTTCAGCAAAGACAACTCTTTTCATTAACCTTTTTGCCTTTTGGTATATTGGTTGCATGACTGCAGCAGCAGGATCTAATCTTGCTGATAATCTGTTTTTGTAGGCATCTTCATCAACAATTGGCATTCTTGCAACACCAGATTCAAGTGCCGCTTTTGCAACTGCTGGCGGAATGTCCCTTATTAACCTAGGATCAAATGGAGCTGGAATAATATAATCAGGACCATATCGTGGCCTTATACCAGAGTAGGCAGCTGCCACTTCATCAGGCACATCCTCTCTAGCAAGTTTAGCTAAAGCCTCTGCGCATGCTATTTTCATCTCATCATTGATAGTTTTTGCTCTGACATCCAAAGCTCCTCTAAAGATATATGGGAAACCTAAAACATTATTTACCTGATTAGGGTAATCTGATCTACCTGTTGCAATTATACAGTCAGGTCTAACTTCTTTAGCTAATTTAGGATCTATTTCTGGATCTGGATTTGCCATAGCAAAAACTATTGGATCTTTATTCATGGTTTCGAGCATCTCTTTCGTCAAAGCATCTTTAACTGATAAACCAAGAAATATATCTGAGCCCTTAATGGCGTCAGCTAAAGATCTCGAATCTGTATCAATTGCATGTGCCGCCTTCCATTGATTGATATTTTCATCTCTTCCAACATAGATAGGCCCTTTTGAGTCACACAAGATGGCATTCTCGTGAGGTAATCCCATTGATTTAAGAAGTTCAAGACAGGCTATGCCAGCAGCACCAGCTCCGTTAACCACCACTTTAACATTTTCTATTTTTTTATTTGTTAGGTCTAGAGCATTTATTATACCTGCAGTAGAGATTATCGCTGTTCCATGTTGGTCATCATGAAAGACTGGAATATCTAATTTTTCTCTAAGCTCGCTTTCTATAATAAAACAATCTGGCGCACTAATGTCTTCAAGATTAATACCGCCAAAAGTTTTACCTATTTTTTCTACCGTCGAAGAAAAAACTTCAGCATCTTCTGAGTCAATCTCTATATCAATTGCATCAACATCGGCAAACCTTTTAAATAAAACAGCTTTGCCTTCCATAACGGGCTTTGCAGCAAGAGAGCCTAAATTTCCTAAACCCAAAATAGCTGAACCATTTGAAATAACAGCAACTAAATTTCCTTTTGAAGTATAGTCATATACTGTCTCTGGTTTCTCACTTATAGCAATAACAGGTGCAGCAACTCCTGGAGAATATGCTAGAGACAGGTCAGATTGAGTTTCCATGGGTTTTGTTGCAGATATAGCAATTTTTCCTGGCTTACCCTCAGCATGAAACCTTAAGGCTTCTTTGTCATCATAGCTTTCGCTAGAATTTTTATCTTTATCATTCATATTAATTACATTTTCTAAACATTAAGATTGAATTAACTATAGAAAAATAATAATTTAGTCAAGTATTTTATAATTATATAATAAAAATATATATTTTTATAAATTTTAATTACTAAAATACAGTATTTTATCTAAAATTTTATTTTTAAATAAAAAATCAATAAATGTAATGAAACGTTTTATTATAAGCTTGATATGAATAAATTAACTAAAGAATTAGTAAATGATGACTCTTTTGAGTTTCTTTCTTCTTATTTAAATATTGATTTAAGAGAAAACAGAGAGAGTTATAAGGAAATTATATCAACAACAAAGGATATAATTAATAATTCTTTGAAAAAAGCAAAAGAAAATCTTGAACGGGGGAATTATAAAGGATCTGAATGCGCAAGAGAAATAGCTAATCTTTATGACTATGTTATCAAAAATTATTATCAATATCTAAATGCTAATAATTATATTTCACAAAATAAAACTGATTTTGAAAAAATGGCAATAATAGCTACCGGAGGTTATGGTAGAGGAAAGATATCACCTGGATCAGATATTGATCTTTTATTTTTAATGCCTTTTAAAAAGACTGCTTGGGCAGAGAGCGTAACCGAGAACTTGCTATATTTTCTCTGGGACTTGGGCCTAAAGATTGGTCATGCATCAAGAAATATTAATGAGTGTTTAACTCTTTCAGCTCAGGATCAGACAATCACAACATCACTTTTAGATGCAAGATATATTTGTGGTGATAGAGAGGTAAAAAAAGTTTTTGATAAAGAATTTAGGAGTACAATTTCTAAAAGATCATCAAAAGAATTTATTGATGCAAAGCTTGAAGAGAGGGAATCGAGACACATTAAGGAAGGACAATCTAGGTACCTTGTTGAGCCAAATATAAAAAATGGAAAAGGGGGTCTCAGAGATTTAGAAAGTTTATCTTGGATGACAAACTTTTGCTATCAAGCTTCAAGACCTGAGCAAATGGTTAAAAAAGGAGTTCTTACAAAGCAAGAGGCTGATAGCTTTAAGAAATGTGAAGATTTCCTTTGGTATATTAGGTGTCAGTTGCATTTCACTGAAAAAAATCCAAATGATATAATAAATTTTAATGTTCAAATGGAGATGGCTGATAAACTTAGTTACAATGACAGAAAAGGCCTTAAACCAGTCGAAAGGTTCATGAAGCATTATTTTCTTATTGCCAAAGAAGTTGGTGATTTAACAAGAGTAATATGCTCAGTTCTTGAAGAAAGACAAAAAAATAAAACTTCTTTAATTTCAAACATAAAAAACTTTTTTGAAGTTCCAGCTAAATATATTTATTCCGGTGGTGGGCTTGGTCTTTATAGTTCAAAAGGGAGGCTTAATGTATCAAATGAAGATATTTTTAAGAAAGACCCAAGTAAGATAATTTTGTTTTTTAATCTTCTCGAAAAAAATAACTTATTTGCCCACCCAAATGCGGTAAGGATTATTAGAGGGTCAGCCAATCTTATTGATCATAGATTAAGAAATGACATTAAAACTAATGAGCTATTCACAGATATTTTAAGTAGTCCTGAGGCAGAAAAAACTTTAAGAGCTATGAATGAATGTGGTGTTTTAGGAAAATTCGTTCCTGATTTTGGAAGAATTGTAGGCTTAATGCAATTTAATATGTACCACCACTATACAGCTGATGAACATTTAATTAAGGCAGTAGGGGAATTAAATAAAATCTTTCACTCAAAAGATGAAGATTTTGATATTTTAAACTCATTAAGTCTTGATAATGATGAAAAAAGGATTCTTTCTCTAGCAATATTCTTCCATGATATTGCAAAGGGCAGAGAGAATGATCACTCAGAAGAAGGCCAAAAAGTAGTAAGAAAAATGTCTAAGCGTTTGGGCCTTTCTGAGAAAGACGAAGAAATGATCTCTTGGTTAGTATTAGATCATCTAGTGATGAGTGATTTTGCGCAAAGAAGAGATATCTCTGACCCAGTAACCATTTCAGATTTTGCCGAAAAAATCCAAACCACTAAAAGACTTAAGCTTCTTTTATTTCTGACTGTTGCAGATATTAGGGCTGTTGGTCCGGGTGTATGGAATGACTGGAAAGGAGAACTGCTAAAAAACTTATATAAAGAAACATATCTTGCTTTAACAGGTAATTACTCTTCGAAAGATAGAGTATATAAAGCAAATGAAATCAAGAAAAAAATAAAATATGAAATAAATAATATAAGTGAACAAAATAAATTAAGGTGGTTTGATTTAGTTGACGAAAAATACTGGACATCAGTCCCAGAAAAAATACAAATTCAGAATTTAATTGCATGGGAAAAAGGAAATCAAGACAAAGAAAAGGATATTATCGATTTTTATAATTCTGATAATTATTCTTCAACAATAATGACAGTTATAACTCAAGACAGAAAAAGACTTTTTGAAAGAATTACTTCTGGATGTCTTGATATGAATATTAATATTGTTGATGCAAGAATATTTTCTAATAAGAATAATGTTATTGATATTCTGTGGATTCAGGATAATTTTGGGAAAAAAATTGTTGATAAGAGAAGATTATCAAGAATTAAAGAGAAAATATTACTTTTTATTAATGAAGGCGGAATTCCGGTGATTAATTATGAAGATAATATTGATAAAAGGTCTTCAGCATTTAATATCTTGCCTGATGTATCAATTTATAATTCTCTGTCAAAAAAATATTCTGTTATTGAGGTTAGCGCTAAAGATAGACCTGGGCTTCTTAATGATTTAACTAGAAAGATATCTGACTTAAGTATTGATATAAGGAGTGCACATATAGCAACATTTGGCGAAAGAGCTACAGATGTTTTTTATGTTTTAACTAAGAGTGGTGAAAAAATATCTTCTAGAAGTAAAATAGAAAATATACAAAAAGAGCTTATTAAATCAATTAGCTTAAGTGAATATGAATAATAATAGAGCGCCCAGAAGCATTTTAACTGTCAGTTTATTCACAGGTTTAAGTCGATTGCTTGGTTTAATTCGAGATATGTTATTTAGTAGAGTGATTGGAATAAGCTTTGTTGCTGATGCATTTTTTATAGCATTAAGAATACCAAATATTTTTAGAAGAATAACATCAGAGGGAGCATTTTCTGCATCGTTCATACCAATCTTTTCAAGAGATTTTTCTGAAAATAAAAATAAATCGATAAATTTTGCCGAAAGCGTTTTATTTTATATGGCTACTGCTATTACCTTATTGGTTTTGTTTGCTCAAATATTAATGCCATTACTGATTTATGTTTTAGCTGGAGGTTTTAGTGAAAATCAAACAAAAATAGATATTGCAACGAGTTATTCTAGATTAACCTTACCTTATATTATTTTTATATCTCTTTCTTCCCTAGGGTCGGCAATTATTAATAATCAGGGTAAGTTTTTTGTGACATCATTAGCCCCAATATTCTTAAATATCTTTTTAATTATAGCCTTATTATTCCCCAATCTGAACATGATAGATAGAGGTTATCTTCTATCTTTTGCGGTATCAATATCGGGCTCTCTACATTTCTTATTAATTTTTTATTTTTTAAAAAAACAGAAATTCTCATTAAGATTTGTAAAAAAAAGAGATAATAAATCTTTACAAGATTTTTCAAAACTCGCTTGGCCACAGACAATTTCGGGTTTTGCAGTTCAATTTAATATTTTGATTTCAGGACTTATCTGTTCATTTAAAGAAGGCGGAATATCAATATTATATTATGCTGAGCGCCTTTATCAGTTACCCCTTGCTTTGATAGGTATTTCTATAGGAACAGTAATCTTACCTCATCTCACTTCCTTAAATATTAATAATCAAAGAAAAGAGATGAAAGGACTGTTAAGCAATACTATCAAAATAGCCCTTGCGTTAATTATTCCAGCTGCTTTTGGTTTGATAATTTTATCAGAAATTATTGTAAGTGTTATTTACGAATATGGTCTTTTTGGATCAGAAGAAGTTAAAATTGTTTCAAATGTGTTAATAGGTTTTTCACTGGGTCTTCCAGCCTATGTTTTGATAAGAATTTTTTCTTCGGCTTTTTATTCAATGTCAGATACAAAGAATCCTTTAAAGTTTAGTCTTTATGCGATTTCTATAAATATAGTCCTTTCAATTCCTTTATATGTTGGTTTTGGCGTTATTGGAATTGCTTATGCCACATCTATATCTGCGTGGATTCATGTGCTAATTTTTTATAAAAAACTAAAAGAATTATCTTTAGTTTCTTTTGGTAAAGATACATTAGCGGATATCATCAAGATATTATTTAGTTCTGCAATAATGTTTTTAGTAATAAGTTTATTAATTAATAATATTAATTTAATTTATCCAGCTATCTCATTGGTGATTTTGGTGATGATTGGCTCAATCTCTTATTTAGTGTGCCTATTTTTCATAGGGTTTTACAGGAAAGATGATATAAAGACCTTTATTAAGGATTTTTGATCATCAAATGACAAACAAAATGAAAGAAAGAGTATTTTCTGGGGTTCAGCCTTCAGGATCTCTGCATATTGGCAATTATCTTGGCGCTATTAAAAATTTTGTAGAAGTACAAAATGACTTTGATTCAATTTTTTGTATTGTTGATCTACACGCAATAACGGTTTGGCAGGATCCTGAGATTCTTAGTGAGAATATTATTGAAGTGGCTGCGGCTTATATAGCTTCTGGCATCGATCCAAATAAGGCAACAATCTTTGTTCAATCACAAATTCCAGCTCATGCAGAATTAGCATGGATATTAAATTGTGTTTCTAGGATTGGTTGGCTTAATAGAATGACTCAGTTTAAAGAGAAAGCTGGTAAAAATAGAGAGAAAGTTTCTGTCGGTTTATATGTTTATCCAAATTTAATGGCCTCAGATATTCTTTTGTACCATGCAAATTTAGTTCCTGTGGGAGATGATCAGAAACAACATTTAGAGATTACCAGAGATATCGCTCAAAAATTTAATAATGATTTTGGAAGGGTTAATGAAAATGAGTTTTTTCCTTTACCTGAACCAATGATTTTACCAGTGGCTTCACGAGTTATGTCATTGCGTGATGGTGAAAAGAAAATGTCGAAATCTGATAGCTCTGAAATGACAAGAATAGAATTTTCTGATGATAATGATCTCATTATGAAAAAAATCGCTAAAGCTAAAACTGACCCACTTCCTATGCCATCTGCCATCAAAGAATTAAATGAAAGACCTGAGATAAATAACCTAATTAATATATATAGCGCTTTTTCAGGCGAAAAGATTGAAGGAGTTATCAATAAGTTTGAAGGAAAAAAGCTGTCAGAGTTTAAAAACGATCTTTGTGATGTTGTAATAAATGAGATGGAGCCAATAAGATTAAAATTTAATGAGTTAAAAAATGATAAGGCATATTTAAAAAAAATACTTCATGATGGGATGCTTAAAGCCAAAGAAAAATCTGATCCTATAATTAATGAAGTAAAATCTATTGTTGGCTTAGGATGATTATTGGAGAAAAATTGTCAGGTAATTTTTTAGTAGTTATTGATGGTACGCCTGAATGTGAATCTGCTGTTAGATATGCAGCAAGAAGATCAGAGCTTGCTGAAAAAGAACTAGTTGTAATTGTTGCCATTGATAACCAAAAGGAAACTCACTGGCTTGGTGTAGAGAGGAAAATAATAGAAGAAGCAGAAGAAAATACTAAAATACTTATTGAAGAACTTCAGAAAAATATATCTGGCTTTTCAAAAGTAAATATATCTTATGAGATTTTACACGGTTCAAAAATTAATATTGTAAATAATATAATTAAGGATAAGTCCGATATTGGCTACTTAGTAATCGCTTCGAATAATAAAGGTGAATCACCAGGAGAATTAGTTGAGTTTATATCAAAGTCTGGATTTTCTATTCCAGTTGTTGTAATACCAGGTGATATAAGTAATGATAGTATTGATGAGCTTGTTGGAATTAAATAGATAGGTAAAAAATGTTTATACAAACTGAAGAGACACCAAATCCGGAAACTTTAAAATTTATACCTGGAGAATTGGTATTAGGAGACATGCCATCAGTTTATTATAAAGATCTCGATACAGCTAAAGCTTCACCTATTGCAACTGCTCTATTCGGAATTGATGGAGTTTGTGGTGTATACTTAGCGTCTGACTTTATTACGGTAACTCTAAAAGATAAAAGCTGGGAAAACACCAAGACAGAAGTACTAAGTTGTATATCTAATCATTATGTTTCTGACTTACCTTTTATAACAAATAAAAATGTAAATCACACAGAAGAAATTAAAGAATTAGATGATGATACCTCAATTAAAATTAATGCAATAATAGAGGAAAAGGTTCGTCCTGCTGTAGCTAGAGATGGCGGTGATATCATTTTTAATAAATTTGAGGATGGCATTGTATATATTAGTATGAGAGGGTCTTGTGATGGGTGTCCTGCTTCAACTATGACATTAAAAAATGGTGTAGAGAATTTATTAAAGCATTATGTGCCCGAAGTAGAAAGTGTAGTGCCTCTTCAAAATGAATAAAATCGAAGATATCTTTATACATGGTAGATCACATAATGATTGGACTTCTAAAGAAGTACCCGAAAATTTACTGCATGAATTATATGATATTATGAAATGGGGCCCAACAAGTGCCAACTGTTCGCCAGCTAGAATAGTTTTTATTAAAACAAATGAAGCAAAAGAAAAATTAATTAAACATGTCATTGAGTCAAATATTGAAAAAACTCTCTCTGCCCCTATCACAGCAATAATTGCTTATGATAAGAAATTTTACAATCATATACCAAAGCTTTTTCCCCACAATCCTGAAGCCAAAGATTGGTTTTCATGGTCGGAAGAATTTGCTGAAATGACAGCTTTTAGGAATAGTTCATTACAAGGTGCCTATTTTATAATTGCAGCCCGTCTTTTGGGCCTAGATTGTGGACCTATGTCAGGTTTTGATAATGAAGGCCTAGATGAAGAATTTTTTACAGATACTGAATTTAAATCAAATTTTATCTGCAATCTTGGTTATGGAGATCATTCAAAATTATTTCAAAGATCACCCAGATTTGATTTCGATGAGATTTGTAAAATTCTCTAATGAATACTTTAATAATTGATACAACATATGAATCATGTTCTGCATCGATTGTAGATAATAATATGCATTGTTATTATTCTTTTAATGACGCTAATAAATTGCAGTCAGAAACTATTACAGAAGTTGTATTTGATGTAATAGATAAATCAGGAGTAAGTTTAAGAGATATAAATAATATTATTGTAACAAATGGACCAGGCAACTTTACAAGCATAAGAGTTGGGGTGTCTTTCGCTCTTGGTGTTGCAAAAGGAATTTCACTGCCTCTGTATTCGCTATCCTCATTAGAATTGCTATCAATTTTTTCTGATAAAGAAATATCGATAGATAAAAAATTTATAAGTATTATGCCTTCAAGAGCCGAAGAATTTTTTGTTCAAGCTTTTGATAATAATGGTAATAGAATTACCGATATTTTAAAGACAACAAAAAATGATTTGGAAAAGAAATTTTCACCAGAAGAGTATTTTGCGGTCATAAATTCATTACAAAAAGAAATTATTCATTTGGATAGCTTTGATTTAATATCAAGAAGCTTTAAAGATATGTCGCTTGATCTTATGTTTTGCTTGGAAAAGAAAAAAATAAAACTCAACAAATTAAAAGATATAAATTATTTTTCAGAACCTGCTGCTGAGAAAGTTAAATCATCATGGTATATGAAAAAGATAAAATAGATTTTAAGGTTTTAGACAATTCTAATTGCAGGTTAATAAAAGCACTACAGCAAGATAAATATACTAGAAATTGGAATGAAGAAGAAATCGAACATCTCCTGAATAAAGGAGGAGGACATGGATTAATTATTTATTTCAGTAAAAACCCAATAGGATATTGTTTTTTTAGGAATTTAATGGATGAAGTAGAAATTTTGTCTCTTGAAATAAAAAGTAAATATAGAAATAAAGGACTTGGTTCGCTTTTATTTAAGAAAATTGAATTATATTTTGTAGATAAAAAAATTCATAGATGTTTTCTAGAAGTTAATGAAAACAATAATTTAGCTATTGATTTCTATAAAAAAATAGGATTTGTTTACATAAAAAACATAAAAAATTATTATAAGATTAATAATTCATATCAAGATGGGTTATTATTGCAAAAAATATATATTTAGTGCTTATATTTGGATTAAGGATAATAGAAAATGAGTATAGAAGAATTATGTGAGAATAAAGGCTTAAGACTAACAGAGCAAAGAAGAGTTATTGCTAAGGTTCTTGATGGTTCAAATGATCATCCTGATGTTGAGGAATTACATAAGAGAGCAATTGCTATTGATAATAATATTTCTGTAGCAACGGTTTACAGAACAGTTCGACTTTTTGAAGAGTCTGGTATTTTAATTAAGCATGAATTTGGTGATGGGAGATCTCGTTATGAGAATTTTCAAGAAAAAGATCATCATGATCACCTGATTGATATTGAAAGTGGAAACATTATAGAATTCCAAAATCAAGAAATAGAAATGCTACAGAAAAAGATTGCAGAAGAATTAGGTTTTGATTTGGTTGATCATAGGCTTGAGCTATATGCAAGAAAAAAGCAATAAAGAAATCACATAATGGATTCAAATAAAAATACCCAAAAGGGTTTATACATTAAAAACTTTGGTTGCCAAATGAATGTTTATGATGGTGATCGAATGCAGGAAATGATGAGTCCCTATGATTATGGATCCGTTAATTCAGTTGAAGATGCAGACTTGGTTATTTTAAATACTTGCCATATTAGAGAAAAGGCAACAGAAAAAATCTATTCTGAACTAGGAAGAATAAAAAAAAGCCTATCAGGCAAAGGAAGAAAAACAACAATAGCTGTTGCTGGTTGTGTTGCACAAGCTGAAGGCAAAGAGTTAATTAAAAGAGCTCCAATTATTGACTTAGTTTTTGGACCTTTAACATATCATCACCTACCTGAGATTTTAAAATCTTTTGAAAATGATAAGTCAAAAAAGAAAAAAGCTATTATTGATATAGAGCCTCCTGATAATGATAAATTTGAAAAACTACCAAAAAGGTTAAAAGCTAATAGAAATGTCAGCTCATTTTTATCTGTTCAAGAGGGTTGCGATAAGTTCTGCACATTTTGTGTCGTTCCATATACTAGAGGAGTTGAGACTTCAAGGCCATACTCAGAAATAAAAGATGAAGCGCTTGAATTGATTAATTCTGGCGTTAAAGAAATCATCTTGTTGGGTCAAAATGTTAATGCATGGACTAACAGTTACGACAAAATGGATTTTTCAGATTTAATTTATGAGCTATCTCTTTTAGATATTAAAAGGATTAGATTCACCACTAGTCACCCTAATGACATGAATGAAAAATTAATTAAAAGCTACAAGGATATTAAAAAACTTCAGCCATATCTTCATTTACCAATTCAGTCTGGATCTAATGAAGTATTAAAGAAAATGAATAGAAATTATTCCTCATCTGAATATATTGATATTATTAATGAACTTAAATCTGTTAGACCTGATGTTGCCATATCTGGGGACTTTATTGTTGGCTTTCCTGGGGAAACTGAAGAAGATTTTTTTAAGACACAAGAAATAATAGAGAAAATAGGATATGCGCATGCATATAGCTTTAAATATTCACCAAGACCAGGTACACCCGCAGGCCAGATGGAAGATCAGATTGAAGAAAAGATAAAGTCAGAAAGATTATCAAGATTACAGGATGAAATAAAAAAAAGTATGTACAATTTTAATAGGAAATTTTTAAATAAAAATCTCCCTATATTAGTTGAAAAAGAAACATCAACGAATTATTTTTCTGGAAGATCTCCATATTTACAATCTGTCCATTTTCAATCAGATAATTCATGTATTGGAAATATCGTTGAAATAAAAATTACTAAGGTTAACGAGAATAGTTTGTCAGGTGAAATATTACAGTAAATGCAAAAGAGCAAACAAATAAATAAAGTTAATAAAAAACATACTATTGAATTTGAGAATAATTCTTTTTTGCCAGAATTATATGGTAATCATGATCAAAATCTTGCGAAATTTGAAAATTATTATGGAGTTTCGATTTCTTATCTTGGGAATATTTTAGAAATTTCGGGAGATAACGAATCAAGCTTAATGGCCGCTGATAAGATAATGCAACTTTACAACGAATTAGATAATGGAATTAAATTAGGCATAAAAGATATAGATGTGTTTTTAAAAAGTAAAAAGATTGATAAAGATAAGTTCCTAATTAAAACTAAAAATAAAAAAATTTACGCTAGATCTAAAAATCAAGAAAAATTTGTTGATGCTATAAATAAAAATGACCTAGTTTTTGGAGTGGGGCCAGCAGGAACTGGGAAAACTTATTTAGCAGTAGCTGCCGCTGTACAAAGTTTGATCAACAATCAAATTTCAAGAATAATACTTTCACGCCCAGCAGTTGAAGCTGGAGAAAGATTGGGTTTTTTGCCCGGTGATTTGAAAGAAAAAATTGATCCATATTTGAGGCCTTTATATGATGCCCTTAATGACTTGATGCCAAAAAAAATATTAGAAAACAATATTGAGTCAGGGATAATTGAGATAGCTCCTTTGGCATTTATGAGGGGTAGAACATTAGAAAATGCTTTTATAATTTTAGATGAGGCACAAAATACTACAAATATGCAAATGAAGATGTTTGTTACAAGATTGGGGCGCAATTCAAAAATGGTAATTTTAGGCGATGTCACACAAATTGATTTACCAACTGGAAGCTCATCAGGATTAAAAGAGATATTAAAATTATTACCAAAAGAAGAAGGTATTGAAATTATAAATTTTCAATCAAAAGATATTGTTAGGCATCGCCTAGTTGATAAAATCGTTAAGGCTTATTCCAAACTTAAAAAATAAAAATGAATAAATCGCGATCGATATTTATAAAGAAAACTAAGGAATGGACCGAGCATGAAGTTTCATTTGTAGGCGAAGTTTTAGAACAAACATTTGAAAATATGCTTAATGGAAATGAATTAAATCATGAGATTAGTGTATTGCTTACAAACGATAAAGAGATAAGAGAACTTAATAAAAAATATAGAAACATTGATAAGCCTACAAATGTTTTATCGTTTTCTATTACGAGTGATGCAATTGTTAATGAATTAAGAATGATTGGAGATATAGTGATATCTAAAGAAAAAATTTTAAGTGAGGCCAAGGATCAAAACAAAACCTTTAACGACCATTTAGCCCATATTGTGATCCACGGCTTTTTACATTTATTAGACTTTACCCATGATAGTAATGAAGATTCAATTATTATGGAAACTAAAGAAGTTGAATTATTAAAAATGATAGATATTTCCAATCCTTATGGTGAAAGAGTTTAAATGAGTATATTTTCTAAAATAAAATTATTTGGGTCAATTCATAAAGAAAAATCAAAGGATTTAGACAATATCATAGAAGCTTCAGACAATTCTTCGAGACAATTAACTCCTGAAGAAAAAGATATGCTTAATAATGTTATAGGTTTTGGAGAATCTAGAGTTGAAGATTGTATGGTTCCAAGAGCTGACATTGTGGGGCTAGAAATTAATATTGATATCAAAGAAATACTAAAGACTTTCTCTGATTCCAATCATTCAAGAATACCCATTTATAAAGAAACATTAGATAATCCAATTGGGATGTTGCATATGAAAGATCTCATAGGTGTTTTTTCTGATGATAATATAAATGAAATTGATATAGAAAAGTTTTTAAGGGAGATCCTTTTTGTACCACCTTCAATGAAATCAAGAGATTTACTTGTTAGGATGCAAACATCAAGGATTCATATGGCCCTAGTAATTGATGAATATGGTGGAACGGATGGTTTAGTCACTATTGAGGATTTGATAGAAGAAATCATTGGTGAAATCGAGGATGAATTGTTTGAAGAGGATCTAGATAGAATTAAGATATATGATAATCATATTGATACTTCTGCAAGAGCCTCTATCGAGGAGATAAATGATATTATTGGAGATTCTTTATATACTGAAGATACTGATGAAGAAATTAATACTATAGGTGGTTTAGTTTTTATTTTAGCGGGGCGCGTACCCCAAAGGGGCGAATTAATTAACCACCCTCTTGGCTTTGAGATTGAGATTACAGATGCTGATTCAAGGAGAATCAAAACTGTAAGATTAAGAATTAAAGTTGATAAAGAATAATCAAAAAGATCTAAAAAAAATGTTCAAATTATTTTTAATTTCATCTTTCTTGGGTGCGCTTTCTAATTTAATACAAGCGCCTTGGAATTTTTTCTTTCTCATTTTTTTAATTTTTCCAATTCTTCACCTAATTCTAGATATTAAAATAAAAGATCAAAATTATTCTCAGCGATTTATTTCATTACTATTAATATTGGGAGGTTTTTTATATTTCTATTTTCTATTTGGATTTTCATGGATTATTTCTGCATTTGAATTTAGACCTGAATTATCCCCATTTAAATTTATAACTCTTTTTGGGCTTCCGTTATTAATGTTACTATTTGTATCTCCAAGTTTTATTATTCCTACAATTTTCTGGGATACAAAAATTAATAAGATAATATCATTAGCATCCTGTATCTCAATTGGTGAATTCTTAAGAGGAAATATCTTTACAGGCTTTTCATGGAATAATTTTTCTCACTCTCTTGCGGTCAATGAAAATCTTATGCAGATATTTTCATTAACTGGGCAATATTTAGCTACATTCTTCTTAATATTAATTTCACAATTTCTTTTATTTTTTTGGAAAGAAAAAGGATATTTTAAAGCTTTTATCCTTATAAGTATATTGCCAGCCATCTTTGTTTATGGATCAACTAGAATTAAAGATAATGAATTTATCGATAATAATCTTATTGGCGTTGTTCAGCCAAATGTCTTGCAAAAAGATAAAATTGATAATCCAGATGAAAATGAAATATTAAGGAATCTTATTGATCTATCAAATAATGATAGCGCAAGTTTTTTAATATGGCCAGAAAGCTCTATACCAATTCTTTTACAATACAACCCTAAAGTAATTGAGCTTATAGTTGATAATTTACCAAAGGAAAGTGAGATATTAATTGGTAATATTACTTTTCAAGGTGGCAAGTTCAAAAATTCTGCTTTGCTAATTGATCAAGGTAAAAAGATTAGGGATATTTATCATAAGGTACATTTAGTTCCTTTTGGCGAATATATGCCTTTTCAAGGCTTTTTATCAAAACTACCTTTCATGAAAATTGTTACTGGTGATATTGGCTTTGATAGGGGAGAGGAAATTAAAAGTATTTATACTAAAGTTGGAAATGCTAGAATTGCTATTTGCTACGAAATAATTTTTCCAGAAGAGATCAATCCAAATAATGAAAAACTAGATCTCATTATTAACATTACAAATGATGCTTGGTTTGGTAGTAGCTCGGGACCATTTCAACACTTCAATTCATCACGATTTAGGGCAATTGAGCAAGGTTTGCCAGTTTTTAGATCAGCAAATACNGGTATTTCAGCTATCATCGATCCTTATGGAAGGATAATAGATAAGATTGGATTGGGTAAAAAAGGTTCAATTTTTTCACCTCTACCTAAAAAAACCGTTGAAACATATTACAGTAAAGTTGGTGATTTTTTATTTTTTGGTGTATTGATGTTATCCTTATTAATAATGNTTTTTTTAAAAAAGAAGAAAAAATATGGGTGATCAATCAAGAAATTATTTTTTTACATCTGAGTCTGTTTCTGAAGGGCATCCCGATAAGATTTGCGATAGAATATCCGATACAATTTTAGATGCATACTTATCTTTAGATAAAAATTCCCGAGTTGCAGTAGAAACTCTTGTTACTACTAATTTAGTTGTAATTTCTGGAGAAATTAGATCAACAAAAAAAATTTCTAATAGTGAAATTGAATTTTTATCAAGAAATGCAATTAAAGAAATAGGATATGATTTTGGTGACTTTAATCATGAAAATGTAAAAATTATGATTCACCTTCATGAACAATCACCTGATATTGCAAGAGGAGTTGATGCCGTCGGCGGCAATTCTGAAGGCGCAGGCGATCAAGGAATTATGTTTGGTTATGCTTGNAATGAAACAANAGANNTAATGCCTGCGACATTATCCTTTTCACATAAAATTTTAAAAGACCTCGCAGANAAAAGAAAAAATAATANAATTACCGGGATACTTCCAGACTCAAAATCTCAATTAACTCTCTTTTATGAAAACGACAAACCAANATATATTGATTCAATTGTTGTTTCCTCTCAGCATACAGAAGAAACAACCCAGGAATATTTACATGAAGAAATCAATAAGTTATGCAAAAAAATNTTACCAGATGAATGGTATACAGCTGACACAAAACTTTTAGTTAATCCCACAGGTAAGTTTGTTATAGGNGGTCCTGTAGGAGATACAGGTTTGACTGGAAGAAAAATTATTGTCGATACTTATGGGGGGGCATCTCCTCATGGAGGAGGAGCATTCTCTGGCAAAGATCCAACAAAGGTTGATCGATCGGCTGCATATGCAGCAAGATATTTGTCTAAAAACATAGTACATGCAGGCATTTCTGAAAGATGTACAATTCAATTATCATATGCAATTGGAGTATCTGAACCATTATCAATTTTTGTTGATTTACATGGTAAGAATATAGTTGACTCAAATAGAGTAGAAAAATTTATTAAGGATAGATTTGATTTATCACCAAGGGGNATTATAGANATGCTTGGTTTAAATAATCCAATTTTCTCTGAAACTTCATCTTATGGACATTTTGGAAGAGCGCCAAACGACAAAGGTTGTTTTACATGGGAAAATTTAGACATATCTAATGAATTTAAAAATGAATTACTCTGATGATTTTAATTTTAAAAATTATTTTAGTTCAAGAAATAGATCATTAACTAAAGATCAGAANTCAATTCTTGATTTTTATCAAAAGAAGGTATCTTTAGAATCATTTTGTGAACTAGAAAAATTAAANGAGTATAAATATATATCCCTAGAAATTGGATTTGGAACAGGCGATATTCTCCTTCATAATGCTTTAAATTTCCCTAATAATTTATTTGTAGGAATTGAATATTATAAAAAAGGAATAGCGCAGNTGCTATTNAATATAGAAAAACATAACTTAAAAAATNTAAGACTTTTTTATGGAGATGCCTTTGATTACCTAAAGCTAGCTAAAACAAATTATTTAGATGAAATTTTAATTATGTTTCCAGACCCTTGGCCAAAAAGAAGACATTGGAAAAGGCGCATTATTAATAAAGATAGTGTAAATGAAATATCAAGAATACTTAAATTAAATGGGAGAGCCCTATTTTTTACTGATAATAAGGGTTTGGCTTATTGGGGCCTAAGACATTTTATATTAAATTCAGATTTTAATTGGGAAATTGACATGCCTATTAATTGTAGAAAGAAAATTAGTACACTTCCCGTTTCGCGATATGAGCTAAAAGCACTTAAAAATAATATAAATCCTTTTTATTTTCAGTTTATTAAGCAGTAAATTATTAAAACTTTAAATTCTTGATTTTTGACAATTAATTTGTAATATAAGCACATATTTCGGATTTATTACGAAGTGGGCGACTAAAAATCACCCGCTTTTTTTATTTTTTGAAAGATAGTATATGGAAAATTATTATGAACATCTTTTAGCTCCAGACGGCAATCAAGAGTTTGCCACATATATTATTGATATGTTCGATGACTTAAATTATGGACTAGTAAGAATTAAAGTTAATGGGAAAAAAGTTACAAATATTCAAATAATGGCTGAAAATGATCAACATACTCTATCATTTGAAGATTGTGAGATATTAAATGAGGTTATTATTGATTATTTAGAAAAAAATGAAAAACTATTTTCAGATTATTCATTAGAAATTTCTTCTCCTGGTATTGAGAGGCCTCTTACTAGGGAGAAAGATTTTAATATATGGTCTAACAATTTTGTACAAATAAAACTAAATAGTGATAAAGATTTTCCAAAGAAATTTAATGCTAAACTTTTAGGTTTCTCAGAGAATAAAGTAAAAATATTTATTGAAGATGAAAGTAATTTGAGTGGAGAATATCATTTA
>PBRS01000035.1 GCA_002726005.1 Rhodobiaceae bacterium | reverse complement strand
ATCCAGCAAGTCCCGTAGCTTGGAGAAAACCAACATGTCCAGTTAAAATAGAAAAAAATACTCATTTAAAAGAAGATGACCTATTAGTAATGGACTTATATTCAGCAAATCGTGATATTGGAATATTTGGAGAAGATGCTAATTCCTTTAATCCTGATAGAGAACTAAAATCTCACCAAAATTTATGGGGTTTAACTTTTGGTATAGGTCTTCATATGTGTTTTGGAAGGGATTTAGATGGAGGTGTTTCTCCAAATCAAGAAACAGACCCATCAAAACATCAGTATGGTGTTGTAACATTATTGATAAAAAAGCTTTTTGAGCATAATGTTCAAAGGGATCCTAAAAATAAACCAGAAAGAGATATAAAAACAGAAAGGCCTAATTGGGGAAAATACCCTGTAATATTTGGAGAAAAAAAATGAAAAATGCAATCGTTACCGGGGCAAGCAACGGAATTGGTTTAGAGATTTCAAAAAAACTTAGTGAAAATGACTACTATGTTGGAATGATAGATGTTGATAAAGAAAATCTATTTAAAGAAAGTGAAAATATCAGTAATAGCGTTGCTATTGAAGGAGATGTAACTAACGAAGAATCAATAAAAAACGCATTGAATACATTTAACAAAACACCTGATTTAATTGTTAACAATGCTGGAATAGTTATTTTTGGAGGACTGGAGGAGCAAAGCATTGAAGATTTTAAAAAGAGTGTAGATGTTAGCCTTATAGGATCTTACTTAGTTTCACGACTAGCAATAGCTTCAATGATAAAAAAGAACTCGGGTTGTATTATCAATATGTCATCAATAAATGGTGTGCATCCTGGTCCAGGTACTGGTGGTTATCCTCCAGCAAAAGCAGGAATTGTTTCATTAACTCAGCAAATGTCTATTGAATGGGGTCCGTATGGGATTAGAACAAACTCAATAGCGCCAGGTTTTATTGATGCAGGAATGTCTAAACCAATATATGCCGTAAATAAAGTTAGAGAATTGAGAGGCAATGCTGTTCCTATAAAAAAGCTTGGTGAAGCTGAAGATATAGCTAATGCTGTTCTTTTTCTTGCGTCAGACAATGCATCTTATATCAATGGGCATAATTTAGTAGTTGATGGTGGTGTAATTAATAGTGTTTTAGGTCAACTACCAAGGGATTAATGAAAAAAAACTTAATAGTAACTGGTGGAATATTTCATCCTTTTGAAGAAACTTCTAATTCATTATCTAATATTCTTTCTGAAATGAATTATGTGTCTGAAATAACTTTAGATGTAGAAAAAGGATTTAGTAACCTTGATAATTACGACCTTCTAACGATGAATTTTTTAAGATGGCGAATGCTGAATCATGAAAAATATATTCCCTACCTTGATGAATGGCAATTTAGTTTATCAAAAAAAGGTCAAGAACATTTAAAAAATTATTTAAAGAATGGAGGTTCAATAATTGCCTTTCATACATCATCAATTTGTTTTGATGATTGGTCAGATTATAAAAAAGTCATCGGCGGTAAATGGGTTTGGGATAAAACCTACCATCCACCGCAAGGAATAGTTGAAATATCACCTATTAACAGTCATGAAATTTCAGAAAATATAGACAATTTTAAAATTAATGACGAAATTTATCATCATTTAGAGCTTGAAGACTCATCAGAGCCATTTCTCAAGGGCTTAACAAAAGAAACTAATGAAGAGCACATAATTGGATGGACATATCAATTTGAAAAAGGGAAAGTTGTATATAACGCTTTAGGTCATGACAGTGAATCATTAGAAAATGAAAACTTTGTAAAAATAATTAAACAATCTATAAATTGGCTCGAGGATAAAGGGTAGTGGATAATCTAGATAAGAAATCAATATTGGTAACTGGTGGCGCTACTGGACTGGGTTTTGCTATGGCNAAAAGGTTTTCAGAAAAAGGTGCTTTTGTNACAATTTGCGGAAGAAGAAAAGAAAAAATAGATGAGGCAATAAGTAATTTAAAAGTTAATTCAATTGGAATTGTCGCTGATGTCACTAATGAAGAAGATAGAGATAGAATTATTAATCAAACTATAGAGCATGGCGGAAAAATTGATGTACTTATCAATAATGCAGGGAACATGTATCGAGGTAATATTGATGAACTTGAAGAAAGCAAACTAATTGAAATTTTTAACTCAAATGTAATTTCCGGAATGTTGCTTTTAGGTAAAGCTAAGCAATATTTAAAGGAAACTGAAGGAGTAAATATTTTCATTGGCTCTGTTCATAATCGAAGAGCTTTCCCTGGAGCTTCGCCATATGCAGCAACAAAAGGAGCTTTAGAAACTCTTACAAGAGTATTGGCTGCTGAGTTAGGAAAAGACAAAATAAGGGTAAATTGTGTGGTACCTGGGGCGATTTTTACAGAAATTAACCAAAGAGCTGGTTTATTTGATGATGATCAAGCAAAAAAACGTCTTGATTCAATGGCAAAAATACATGCTTTAGGGGAAATTGGAACTCCAGAAGATATATCGGAAGCAGTTGAGTATTTAATTAACGCCCGATGGACAACAGGAGCAATACTTGATGTGGATGGGGGTTTAGGATTGGGTCTTACAGAAGACTGACTATATTGGAAGACTAGAAATACCTCCATCAACTGCAATTGATTGACCAGTTATATAACTAGCTTTTTCAGAGGATAGAAATGCAACTAAAGCCGCAAGTTCTTCAGCTTGACCAACTCTTTTTGCAGGAATATCACTTGCAATAGACTTTATGATATCCTCACGTGAAGAGTTTGAATTCTCAACTTGTGTTTTTATAAGTCCATCAACTCTTTCTGTATGAGTAAAACCAGGACATACATTATTAATCAAGATATTATCAGAAGCTACCTGATTAGATAATGTCTTTGCCCATCCATGAATAGACATCCTCACTCCATTGGATAGCATAAGATTGTCTATAGGTTGTTTTGCTGATACTGAACTTATATTAATTATTCTTCCCCATTTATTTTTTTTCATAAAAGGTAAAACTTTTCTTGTAACTCGAACTGCAGATAAGAAAGTTGACTCAAATGTTTTTAACCAATCGTCATCAGAAAGATCATCAAAAAAACCTGCTTTTGGACCGCCAGTATTATTAACAAGAATATCAACCGTACTAAATTTCTTTTCTATTTCTTTTATTAGATTTTCTATATCATCTGCGCTGTCTAAATCAGCTTTAACTGCAAGAACTTCTACGCCTGATAAATTTTGAATTTCCTCAGCGGTTTGGTTTATTTTATCTTGGTCTCTTGAGCAAATAGCTAATTTAACTCCCTCATTAGCAAGTTCTATTGCTGAAGCTTTACCCAAACCCTGACTTGCAGCTGTAACAAGCGCCACTTTATTTTTAATTCCAAGATCCATTCTATCCCCTTAAAATTTAATATGTTAGTATACAGATAATTTTGATAATTATTTACTTATAATAAATAATTTTAAAGGTTTTGAAAATGCTAGAAAAAGGTATTGGTCAGTCTGTTAAGAGAAAAGAGGATTTCCGATTTATTACTGGAAGAGGAAATTATACTGATGATATTAACCTTCCCCATCAATTGTATGCTTACTTCTTAAGATCACCAATAGCACATGCTAAACTAAATTCAGTAAATATTGAGGAAGCTTTAAAATGTGATGGGGTTAAAGCAATTTATTTTGGAAAAGATACTCAAGCTTTTCTTCCGTGTGGTTGGGAAACCCCTACAAGAGATGGTACTCCTCCTATGGCAGAACCCCCATGGCCTTTATTTGCTCAAGANAAAATAAGGTTTGTAGGTGAGATCATTGCTGTTGTTATCGCTGATACAGTTAACCAAGCAAAAGATGCAAGTGANTTAATTCAGTATGATTATGAAGAGCTTGAAGCNGTAGTTTCNCCTGAAAAATCATTGGAAATAAGTTCNGATTTAATATGGGANAACATACCTAATAATCAATGTTTNGATTGGGAAATTGGTGATAAAGAAATGACAGACAAAGCTTTCAATAGCGCTGCATTTACAGCCTCAATTGAGCTTTTAAACAATAGACTTGTACCAAATGCCATGGAGCCAAGATCTTATATTGGTTCATATGATAAAGGAAAAGATGAGCATACTCTCTACACCACTACACAGCTACCTCATATAATTAGAATGTTAGTTTGCGGTGTTTTAGGATTAGAAGAACAAAAAGTAAGAGTTATTTCACCTGATGTTGGAGGTGGTTTTGGTTCTAAAGCATTTCACTACGCAGAAGAATCTATAGTAACCTGGGCGTCACAAAAGCTAAATAAACCTATAAAATGGACTGCTGAAAGAAGTGAAGCCTTTATAAGTGACAGGCACGGTAGAGATCATATTACTAATGCAGAAGTTGCAATTGATGATAATGGAAATTTTATGGCAATGCGTATCAATACTGTTGCAGCTCTCGGAGGTTATTTATCTGGATCAGGACCAGCTATTCCAACTTTCTTTTATGGACCATTAATTCCTGGTCCATACAAAACCCCTACTTTTTATTGTAATGTTCGTGGTGTTTTTACTAATACGGTACCTGTAGACGCGTATAGAGGGGCTGGCAGGCCTGAAGCAACATATGTAACTGAACGTTTAGTTGAAGCTGCAGCAGAGGTAACTGGCATAGATTCAATAGAATTAAGAAAAAGAAACTTTATACAACCAGATCAATTTCCATATAACTCTCCGGGAACACTAACTTATGATAGCGGTGATTATGAGGCAACTCTTGATTCAGCATTAAAAAGTATAAATTATGATGATTTTAATAAAAGAAAAGCTGAATCAAAAACTAATGGTAAATTAAGAGGATTAGGCATTTCTTGCTATATTGAAGCGTGCGGTGTTGCGCCTTCAAAACTTACTTTGGAAGCAGGTGGCAGAGGTGGATATTATGAGTCTTCAACTGTTAGAATTAACCCTACTGGGTCTGTAACTGTCTTCACTGGCTCACATTCACATGGACAGGGACATGAAACAGTTTTTGCACAAATCGTTCATGAAAAACTTGGCGTAGCTTTTGAATCAATTGATGTAGTTCATGGCGATACAGGTAGAGTGCCTTTTGGTGTTGGAACTGTTGGTTCACGATCGCTTGCTGTAGGGGGTCCGGCATTAATGCGATCAATTGATAAAATAATTGAAAAGGGAAAAAAAATAGCAGCTCATCTATTAGATGCATCAGTTGAAGAAATAGTTTTTAAAGATGGAGAATTCTCAGTATCAGAATCAAACAAATTTGTTGCATTTGCTGATGTTGTTGGAGCAGCATATGTTCCGGGCAATTACCCAATAGAAACCCTCGAACCTGGTTTAGAAGAAACATCATTTTATGATCCACCTAATCTTACATACCCAGCAGGAGCACACATATGCGAAATAGAAATAGATCCTGAAACAGGTCAAATTGATATCAAAAATTATTGTGTATCAGATGATTTTGGTATCGTAATGAACCCTATGATAGTCGAGGGCCAAGTACATGGAGGTGTTGCGCAGGGTATTGGCCAAGCATTATTTGAAAACTGTATCTATGAAGAAAATACAGCACAATTAATTAATGGATCATTTATGGATTATACAATGCCTAGGGCAGATAATGTACCACATATGATAGTAGAAACAGAAGTAACGCCTTGCGCCCATGGATTAGGTGTAAAAGGATGTGGTGAAGCGGGTGCAATTGCTGCTCCTCCAGCTGTTATACATGCAATATTGGATGCTCTTAAAGAAAAAGGAGTAACTGAATTCGATATGCCTGCGACACCTAATAAAGTTTGGAATGCAATTAATAATAAAAGCTAAGGTTTAAAAACAACAAGAAATACAATAACAATCATTATTAAGGTTGGGACCTCATTAATGATTCTAAAAAACTTTGACGAAAATTTATTGTCATCTATGGCAAAACTACGAAGGCATTGCCCTAAAAAGATATGAAAAAGTGTCATTAGGAAAACAAAAAAAAGTTTTACAATTAACCATAACTGAAAACCATTAAAATAAAAAAGCGTTAACCCTGTTATCCATACTAATGCAACAGCAGGATTCATAATTATTCTATAAAGTTTATTTTCCATAATTTTAAATGTATTGGTTGTATCTTCATTTCTTTTGATAAGATCGTCACTATGATAAACAAATAATCTTGGTAAATATAATAATCCTGCCATCCAAGCGATGACTGAAATTATATGTATGGCTTCAAAAAGAGAGTAAATCATGTAATTATTCCCAACGCGCATCTGGAGGCATAGACATTAGAATTGCATCAGTATTACCGCCGGTTTTAATCCCAAATTGTGTACCTCTATCCCATAGCAGATTAAATTCGACATATCTTCCCCTTTTTAATAACTGCTTATTCTTCTCTTCCTTTGTCCAATTATCATCTTTTCTTTTGTTAATAATATGAGGAACTATTTTAAAAAAAGATAACCCAACATCCTTAACAAATGAAAAATCAGTTTCCCAATTATCTGTTGTAAGATGATCAAAGAAAATACCACCTACTCCTCTTTCTTCTCCTCTATGTGGTAAGAAAAAATATTCTGCACAATTTTTTTTAAAATCAGGATAGTAATTTTTATTATATTTATCACAAGCATCTTTAAGAGAATTATGAAAATCCTCTGTGTCATCATTATAAATGTAAGTAGGAGTCATATCTGCGCCACCGCCAAACCAACTTTTCCCGGTAACTATAAAACGCGTATTAAAATGAAATGCAGGTACAAAAGGAGAGTTCATATGCGCAACGATACTTAATCCGCTAGCCCAATATTCTGGTGACTCCTCCGTTCCTGAAACATTGCTTCTATAATCTTCTTTAAATTCTCCGCTTACTGTAGAAATATTCACACCAACTTTTTCAAATACATTACCTTTCATAAGGCTAATTTCACCTCCACCACTTCCAGAATGATTCCATTTCGTTCTTTCAAAACTTGAGCCATCTAATGTTTCGAATTCTTTACAGAACTGATCTCTGAGATTCCTAAACCATGAACTTGCTAGATCTTTTTTTTCTTCTATTTCCAAGATAATTCCTCAGTTAACTAAAAATTTTTCTTATATTCTCAATAAAGTAATGAACATTTTCTTCAGGTGTATCTTTTAATATTCCGTGACCTAATCCACAGACCCAGCCAGCTCTATCTTTTTCATTTATACTTTGTATATGATCGACATATACATCAAAGTCTTTTTTAAATTCATCGTGACCCTTAACCATACTTTCTTGATTAAAGTTACCTTGAATAAAGCCGTTATTTATCTCTTTAAACCAATGATCCATAGATAATTGGTGATCTACACCTAGGCCAGCTAGAAAACAATCATCACTATTAAGGTCATCAACAAAAAATTTATTATCAAAAGGTGATTTTGAATAATATCCAATTTTTTTGGGGAATTCTTTAATGATTTCCTCATATAAATACTTAGAGTAATTATTAAAATTGCTACTATCGGATATACTTTTAGCATCTGTATCAAAAATCATAACTAATTCTGCTCCAGCATTTAATTGAAGTGAAATATTATATTTAATTAGAGGAATAATCTTTTCTGAAAGAACTTTAAAAACAAAACTATTAGAGTAATTACTTTCATATTGGATACCTTTATTTAAACCAAGCCCATATGATAAAACTGTCCATGGACCACCGACAAAACCAATAAGGCTTTTATGATCAGGCAGTAAATCTCTTGTTGCCAATAAAGCATTTTCTTGAAAATTCATTTCCTTAATTGCATTTTCTGGAGATCTTAATTCATCATAATTACTTTCATCAATAAATTTATTAAAGATAGGACCAGGATCATATTTTAATGACATACCCAATGC
>PBRS01000034.1 GCA_002726005.1 Rhodobiaceae bacterium | reverse complement strand
GCCTGGTCCTGATGTAGCAGTAAATGCCCTTGCGCCATTCCAATTAGCTCCTATAGCCATACCTATTGCCGATAGCTCATCTTCAGCCTGAACAACAGCACCTTTAATATTGCCTTTTGAATCAGATCTAAACATATGAAGGTATTTTTCAAAGGCCTCAGCTAATGATGTTGATGGAGTAATAGGATACCATGAAGCAACTGTAGCGCCTCCAAATATGCAGCCAAGGCCAGAAGCTTCATTGCCTTGTATCATAATCTTCTTGCTTTTTTGATTCATCAATTTTAATTGCAAACCAAAATCAGAAGATAAATTTTCTTGAGCATATTTTCGGCCTAAACCAAGTGCATGTAAATTTGGTTCAATTAATTTAGGCTTTTTCTGAAACTCTTCTTTTATCAAACCCTTTAAAACAGAAATATCTATTTTAAAAAGAATAGATAAGGCACCTAAGCAAATAATATTTTTGAATAATTGTCTTTGTCTTGGATCATCATAATGCTCAGCACAAATACTGGCCATTGGTATCCCAATAACATTAATATCTTTCCTTGGAAACTTCCTCTCCATAGTACTATCATAAATAAGGTAACCACCTTTAACTAATTCCTTGAGATCAGATTGATATGTTTGTGGGTTTAAAGCTATTAGGCAATCTACCCCATCTCTTCTTGCCGTATAACCATCTTTATTAACTCGAATTTCATACCATGTTGGAAGTCCTTGAATATTTGATGGGAAGATATTTTTTGGACTGACAGGTATGCCCATTCTAAAAATAGTTTTAGCAAACATTAGGTTTGCGCTGGCAGACCCTGAACCATTAACATTAGCAAACTTAATTACAAAATCATTTACTTTTGTCATTTCTTACATCCATCATGAGACTGAGCTCCAAAATAAAAGAATTTTTGCATATCCCATGCACCAGTTGGGCATCTCTCAGCACACAAGCCACAGTGCAGGCAAAGATCTTCGTCTTTAACCATAACTCTCTTCGTCGGCAATTTTCCAGAAACATATAAATCTTGAGTAATATTAAGAGCTGGCACTCTAATGTTCTCTCTTAACTCTTGCTCATCAAGATTTTGAATAAAATTAATACAGTCCTCTGGGCATATATCAACACATGCATCACATTCAATACATCTTTTTTCTTCAAATACTGTTTGAACATCACAATTTAGACATCTAGCAGCCTCTTCAAATGCCATTCTGTCATCATAACCTAATTCTACTTCAACTTTCCTATCAGTTAATGTAACTTCTGGATCAGCATGAGGAACTGCTAATCTATCCACTTCTGCATAACCATTATCGTAAGACCATTCATGTAGGCCCATTTTTGTTGATTCAAGAAAAACATGAGGCTCAGGTCTTTTTTTAAGACTCTTATTATTACAAAATAAATCAATTGAAATTGCAGCTTGGTGAGCATGTGCAACAGCCGTTATTATATTCTCAGGCCCCCAAGCAGCGTCCCCTCCAAAGAAAACTTTAGGTAAAGTTGATTGCATTGTTGTTCGATCAACAATTGGCATATCCCATTCACCAAACTCAATACCAATATCTTTTTCAATCCACTCAAAAGCATTATCCTGACCAATAGCCATAAGGACATCATCGCACTTAACAATTTCAAGAGGCTCCCCTGTTGGTATGAGTTTTCTTCTTCCATCTTTGTATTCAGCTTTCACTTTTTCAAATGCAACAGCTTTAAGTTTACCATTTTCATGAATAAATTCTTTCGGAACATGGTTTTCGTAAATAGGAATATTCTCCATTTCAGCTTCTTCAATTTCCCAATCAGAAGCTTTCATATCTACTTTTGGAGATCTGACATAAACTCTAACATCCTTACCGCCAAGCCTTATAGCAGTTCTACAACAATCCATTGCAGTATTTCCACCTCCGAGCACAATGACTCTCTTACCAATTTTTTTTACATGTTCAAATGCAACAGATGCTAAGAAGTCAATGCCAATATGGATGTTCTTATCGCATTCTTCTCTACCAGGTATATTTAAATCTTTTCCTTTTGGTGCTCCTGTTCCAACAAAAACTGCATCGAAGTCTTCCTTTAAGAACTCTTTGAAACTTTTAATTTCTTTATTATATTGAACTTCAACTCCCATATTAATAATACGATCACATTCCTCATTTAGAACCTCCTCAGGAAGCCTAAATGATGGAATATTTGTTCGCATTAATCCGCCTGGAACAGGATCTCTTTCAAATATTTTACATTCATAACCTAATGGCATTAAGTCTCGCGCAACTGCAAGAGAAACAGGTCCAGCTCCTAATAAGGCTATTTTTTTTCCGTTTTTCTGCTCTGGTGTCTTAGGTATTAAATCATCTATTTCACCCTTATAGTCAGCTGCTACTCTTTTCAATCGACATATAGCAACGGGCTCATCTTCTACACGAACTCTTCTGCAGGCGGGTTCACATGGCCTATCACAAGTTCTTCCGAGGATTCCAGGGAATACGTTTGACTCCCAATTAATCATATACGCATCGGTATATCTTCCAGCGGCAATCAAACGAATATACTCTGGGACCGGTGTGTGGGCAGGACAAGCCCATTGACAATCAACTACCTTATGAAAGTATTCTGGATTGGATATATTCGTCGGCTTCATTCAATCCCCCTAACAATTGAGTAAACCGAATCAATTTTAAAAATTGATTTTCTAACTAATAAAATTGAGTTTATCTCTAGTCAATCAAAATACGATTTAAAGGAAGTTAAATAAAAATGATATAATGNATAAAAANTTTTTTATTCGATTAATCTTTATAGAGCTGATCTGGATTTTCTATTCTATCTTTTATATGAACAAGAAATGAAACAGCCTCTTTTCCATCAATAATTCTGTGATCATAACTTAGAGCAAGATACATCATTGGTCTTATTTCAATTTTACCATCGACAGCTATAGGCCTGTCTTGAATCTTATGCATTCCAAGAATAGCGGTTTGGGGGGCATTTAATATTGGTGTCGATAGAAGTGATCCAAAAACTCCTCCATTAGAAATAGTAAATGTACCGCCCTGCATTTCCTCAATAGTAAGCTTACCTTCCCGAGCTTTTTCAGAGTATTTTAGTGTTAATTTTTCTATATCACTAATATTCAATAAATCTGCATCTTTAATAATTGGAACAGTTAATCCTCTATCAGTAGAAACAGCTACACCAATATCTTTAAAACCATGGAAAACAATATCTTCACCATCAATACTTGCATTAACTTGAGGGTATTCATTTAAAGCACTAACTGCAGCAGATACAAAAAAACCCATATAACCTAATTTTATTTGATTTTTTTTAAAGAAGTCTTCGCCTTTCTGTTCTCTTATTTTCATTATTTCAGTCATATCAACTTCATTAAAAGTTGTGAGCATGGCAGTTTCCCTTTGAACATTTACCAAACGTTCAGCAACAGTTTTTCTTAATCTGCTCATGGGTATCCTTTTGGTTTCTCTGACGGCTTCTTCTTTTGTTATCCCTTCTTTATTTTCTATTTTAGGTTTTTGATTTTTTTTAGGTTTTTTTTCTTTAATTAATTCACTTTTACCAATTTCATATTCACCAATAACTTCTCCACTGTTAACTACCTCACCCTCAGCTTTTAAAATTTTAGTCATAACACCATCATTGGCTGCTACCACCTCAATAACAACTTTATCAGTTTCAATTTCTGCTAAAACTTCATCTTGAGTAATCATTTCACCTTCTAATTTTTTCCAATTAGCTATTACACCTTCTTCAACTGATTCAGGGTATGTTGGTGATAAAATTTTTTCCTTCATTTTTTAGTCCTTACCTAGAGTTAAATCGATTAATCTTTTTTGTTGCTCAATATGTATTTTCATTTGTCCTACAGCTGGAGCAGATGATGGTGGTCTACTCATCAATCTAAATTCTTTCTTTAAACCAATATTATTTAGGACTTTATTTAATCTATGTCTTTGACCATACCACGCTCCCTGATTTCTTGGCTCCTCTTGGCACCAAATAAACTCTGAAGCATTTTTATATTTGCTTAATATTTTTTCAGTTTCTTTATAAGGAAATGGGTATAATTGTTCTAACCGAATAATTGCTACATCACTTTGATTATTTTCATCTTTTTGTTTTTTTAGATCATGGTATATCTTTCCACTACAAAGAATTACCTTTCTTAGTTTTTTTGTTAAATTTGATTCATCATCAAAAATATTTTCAAATTTTCCTGATGTTATTTCATCAATAGTTGAGGATGCATATTTATTTCTTAACAAACTCTTAGGAGTAATAACAATAAGAGGTGTTCTATAATTCCTAATAGCTTGCCTTCTTAGAAGATGAAACATTTGGGCCGCTGTACTAGGCATACATATTTGCATATTCTGTCCAGCACATAATTGAAGAAATCGCTCTATACGAGCGCTACTATGCTCAGGCCCCATACCCTCATATCCATGTGGCAATAAAAGAACTAAACCTGATAATCTTTCCCACTTATGCTGTGCGCTTGCAATGAATTGGTCTATTACAACTTGGGCTCCATTAGAAAAATCACCAAATTGAGCTTCCCAAATCACTAGACCGGTTGGCCATGTCGCGGCATAACCATACTCAAAACCTAAGACTGCCTCCTCTGATAATATTGAGTCATAGATTCCAATGTTTGTATTTCCTTTTTCTGCAAATTTATTCAATGGATAATAAGTTCTCCCATCCTCTTGATCAAACATCACAGCGTGTCTGTGATCAAATGTTCCTCTTCTTATATCTTGGCCACTAAATCTAATTGGGTATCCCTCACGCAAAAGACTCGAATATGCAGCAATCTCAGCAAATCCCCAGTTAAAATCTAGCTTTCCCTCAGCCATATCTATTCTTTGCTTAATTATATTTTTAACTTTTTTTTGTAAAATAAAACCATTTGGAACATCAGCGATTGTTCGAGCATCATCAATAAGCTGATCTTGTTTGACAGCTGTATCAGTATTTTCATCCCAATTAGCATCAATGAACTGGCCCCATTCAAACCATAAGTCATCATTTTTTATTTTAGATAAATTATGAGCAACGCTTTCACCTTTTTCAATTGCTAATCTATAAGATCTTTTAAATTCATCAAACTCTTCCAAAGTAATATCATTATTTTGTATTAATTTATCTTTATACAATCTCAATACAGTTGGATGCTGTTTAATTTTCTTATACATTACTGGTTGTGTTGAAGATGGATCATCCGCTTCATTATGACCACCTCTTCGGTAACCAACTAGGTCAATAACAACATCTTTCTTAAATTCTTCACGATAATCTGAAGCCAATTTAGATACATAAATTACAGCTTCAGGATCATCAGCATTTACATGAAATATGGGTGATTCAATAAACTTTGCTATATCTGTTGAATATCTGGTTGAACGCGAATCCTTAGGGTTATCAGTTGTAAAACCTATTTGATTATTTATGATGACATGGATAGTGCCTCCAACTCCATAGCCTCTGGTTTGAGACATTTGGAGTGTTTCCATAACAACTCCCTGCCCAGAAAATGAAGCATCACCATGAATTAGGATTGGCACAGCTTTATTTCTTACTCTATCATTTAATCTATCTTGTCTTGCTCGAACAGACCCTATTACAACTGGATCTACTATTTCTAAATGTGATGGATTATTTATAAGAGAGACATGAACATCACCATTGGTCGTATGTATATTTGACGAGAAGCCTAAATGATATTTAACATCGCCAGTATTTGTGCCTTTTAAGTCAAAATTTTCTTCAAATTCAGCAAATAAATCTTTTGGTTTTTTTCCTAAAATATTTATCAGTAAATTTAATCTCCCTCTATGAGCCATTCCAAAACAAATTTGTTCAGCACTATTTCTTGATGTCTGCTCAATTAAGGTATCAATAAGAGGTATTAAAGATTCACATCCGTCTATACCAAATCTTTTCATACCGGGGTATTTTGCAGATAAATATTTAGCCAAACCTCTTGCAGAAATTAGTCTTTTTAAAATAAAAATTTTTTCATCTAAATTTATCTTTTTGTAATCATTATTTTCAAATCTATCTATTATCCAATTTCTCTCTCTTTCGTCAGATATATGAGAAAATTCTAGGCCTATATTGCCGCTATATTTTTTTGTAATCGATTCTTTTAACTCTTTTAGAAAGATTTTATTTCTTGATCCTTTAGGATAATCATTTCCAACACGTTCTTCTGGATTTGCGTTTTCCAATAATTTTTCAGCATAAATTAAATCAATATGAATATCTTTCTGTGCTAATTGGAGCGGATCTAAATCGGCAGCTGTATGGCCAAAGTTTCTATAAGTATCAATATAATAATTAACCTTACCATTAACAGTTAGTGGTAATGTTTTTTGAAAGTATCCATTGCTAATTTTTTTATATTCTTTTTTATTATTTATGTTCTTTCTTGCTTTATTCCTAAAGCTATCTAAGACCTCTGAATAGATAACATCATCTTTATAACCACCTGTCTCAGAAAGAGATGCAAAAAGATCTTTCCAGTCTTTTGAGATGACATCAGGATTATTTAAAAAAGTTTCATAAAGCTTATCAAGATAGGATAAATGTCCGCCAGATAAATGGGAATCAGAATAATGCTCGTCCATAGTTTTATTAAAACTATTTTTACTCTCTTTATCCTTATTTTTATTAGTAGAGTTTATGTCAGGTTTCATCCGAAGGCCTTTGTAATAGTCCTCCCCCCTGAACCATAAAAATTCCAAAATTTCTATAATTAATAAATCTGACTGCTGTAATAGTCAATAATCTTCGGATAGTGTCATAAATGATTATTTAACCAAGTATTCTCGAAGTTTCTTCCTCATAAGCCTTCATATCAAAATAATCTCTCCAATTACAAATAAGACCATCTTTAAACTCCATTACACCCATTACTAAAATACTCATCCATTGGCCATTTATTTCAAATCTGTCAGTTCTTTCGGTTAACACTACTCCATCCTCATTCTCAGCTATTTGATGAACTATCCATTCAATATTTGTAGCCATTTGTACAAATGGTTCTAAGTTAGCTCTAATCGCATCTTTACCTGTTTGAGGCTCCATGGGAATATTGTGATAAAAACAATCATCAGATACTGAACTCATAATTCCTTCAATATCTCTATTGTTCCAATGATTAATAAAATCCATTACTTTTTCTTGATTGCTCATTTTATCTCCTTAAAAATATTATTATATTTTTCTTTTAAAATCTTCTTTTGTACCTTGCCCATTGCATTTCTTGGTAATTCATCTAACCAAATATATCTGGCAGGACATTTAAATTTTGCAATAGATTTTAACAACATTTCTTCAATGCTGTCATCTGAAATGATATCTTTAGCTTTATTGGAAATTAAAATTGCAACTACTGCCTCACCTAAATCATCATGAGGACAACCAATCACTGCACTTTCCCGAATGCCATCAATTTCATCTAGAATTAATTCTATTTCCTTAGGATAAATATTATATCCACCTGAAATTAACATATCAGTTGATCTGCCAAATAAAGTTAGCCTTCCTTCATGATCTAACTGACCAATATCACCAGTTATAAAAAAACCATCCGACCTGAATTCTTTTTTAGTTTTCTCTTCCAATCGCCAATATCCACTGAAAACATTTGGTCCCTTTACTTCAACAATTCCTCGGCTATCTGCTGGCAGTATTTCTCCTGTTATATCAGACACTCTTATATCTATATCTGGCAAAGCAAATCCTACAGTTCCTGCTATTCTATCGCCATTTAAAGGATTAGATGTAATCATTCCAGTTTCTGACATTCCATATCTTTCAAGTATATTGTGATCAGTTCGTTTCTTAAATTCTAAAAATACATTATCTGTGAGTGGGGCGGATCCAGAAATAAATAATCGTATATTCTTACAAATACTTTTATTAAAACTATCCTTAGATAATAATCTACTATAATAAGTTGGAACACCCATCATAACTGTTGCATCTGGAAGCCTTCTAATTATAGCATCAGGAGAAAATTTTTGAAAAAAGATTATCTTAGATCCACTTAAAAGAATTGTATGAAGGGCAACAAATAGACCGTGAACATGAAATATTGGGAGGGCATGAATCATGGTATCACTTTCATTGAAACCCCAAACATCAACAAGCGCATTTCCATTAGATTCTAAATTCTTATGAGTTATCATAGCTCCTTTAGATTTTCCTGTTGTTCCTGAAGTAAATATTATCGAGGCAATATCATTTGCGTCTAATTCTTCTATATCATTATCTTCTTTTAATTCAGAAATTTCATCAATAAGCTCTTTGTTCTCTGCATCTAAAATAAATGTTTTTATATTAGGAAAATCTAATACTAAGTCTTTATGCTCATCAAACTTATTAATACTCAAAAACATTAATTGGGGATCTACATTATTGATAAAATATGACATTTCATTTGATGTATAAGCAGTATTTAAAGGAATATAAATTATCCCTGTTTTTAAACAGCTTAGATAGAGAGCTACTGAGTGAACAGATTTTTCAGCTTGAACAATAATTCTACTTCCCTTTTTTAAACTAAGATTCTTTAAAAAAGTTGAAAATTGAGCAGTTAATTTTTTTATATCATTATATTCCCATTTTTTTCCAGATTCCTCTTCAATGAAAATATTATCTGAATATTTGCTAAAATTATCATTGAGAATTCTGTAAAAATTTTTATTCATAATACATATTCAGTTAATAGGGACAACCAAGCCTTCCCTTCTTGAGTCAGCACCTCCGATATATCCTTCACTGACTTTTTTGGCTACATGTAAACCGCTTCTTTTTCTTTTGATGGATACTTTATGGCCTATTGCCTCAAGAAACTTTTGATGTTCCTCAAGTTCAGTACCTTTTTCCAATTCAGTTACATCTTTTTTTCGCATATAATGTGGTATATCTGCTGACTCTTGAGGAGTCATGCCCCAGTCAAGTAGACCTAAAATAGACTTGGCAACATACCCAATAATACTAGTTCCTCCTGGAGAACCAGTTAAAGAATGAATTTTGTTATTTTTATCAAAAATTATAGTTGGTGACATTGAAGATAAAGGACGTTTTCCTGCTTCAACTCTATTAGCTGTTGGAACACCATCATAATGTGGCAGAAATGAAAAATCTGTTAATTCATTATTGAGCAAAAACCCTCCCGCCATAAGATGGCTTCCAAAAGGACCTTCAATTGTAGATGTCATTGAAATTGCATTTCCAAATAAATCTACAATTACAAGATGACTTGTTGAATCTCTAGATATATCTATATTTTCAGAATATTTTTTAGCTCCTTTAGGCTTTCCCGGTTTAGGATTGCGTATGGAGCTTGTCTCGCTAACAATACTAACTCTGTCTTGCAAATATTCTGCATTTAACAAACCATCAATTGGAATATCTACATAATCAGGGTCTGCAAGAAAAAAATTTCTATCGCTGTATGTAAGAGCACTTATTTCTGAGTAAAGATGAATAAATTCAGGAGATGTTGGTTGAAAAGATTTCACATCATAGTTTTCAAGCATTTTTAAAATCATGAAAACAGAGATATTACCAGCTGGAGGCGGCATACCGCACAATTTGTGTTCTCTATATTTAACGCATAACGGATCTCGCCAGACTACATTATAATTCTGAAAATCTTCTAAAGTTAATATATCCGAAACATTATCAGAGCTATTAACTGTATCTATAATCATTTGAGCTGTTTCGCCCTCATAGAATTCGTCAGCTCCATTTTTAGAAAGTCTTTTTAAAGTTTTTGCATATTCTTGATTGATTAAAATAGAACCAATTTTAATCGGCTCAAGTTGATTAAGGTTGTTCTTTTCAAAATATAAAGATGATGCTGGCTCAACTGTTTTAAGATAACGCATATATTGTAGAGTATTATGAAGAGCAGCTGATACACTAAAGCCTTCTTCAGCAATTTTTATTGGTTCAATAAATAATTCTTCCCATTCAAGTTTTCCAAATTTTTTATGAGTCTCTTCCATTAATTTAATTAGACCAGGAACACCAACCGATCTTCCATTAATAACGGCATCAGGATAAAATTTAATAGCCTTACTATTTCTATCAGTAAATAAATTTGGTCCTGCTGATTGTGGCGCAACCTCCCTTCCATCAATTGCATACAATTTTGAACTAGAGTTATCCCAATAAAGCATAAAACCTCCGCCACCAATTCCTGTAGACTGCGGTGTTGTCATTGTTAGAATCAGCTGCGCAGTTACTGCAGCATCTAATGCTGTACCACCTCTTCTTATTATTTTTGCAGCTGCTTCAGAAGCATACTTGTTAGCAGTTACAACTATCGCTTTTGAAGGTTCAGATGCCTCAACAGTTGGCATTAAGATAAATGCAAAGGACAATATTATTTTATAAAAAATTTTCATCAGATAATGTTTAATCTAATTATTAATATACAAATACACCAGCTTTGTTTAGTTTCTAATTATGTTTTATTCTGGAGAAAACAATCTAATTACTGATGTTGATGGTATTTTAGTTGGTAATGCAGAAGATAAAGAAATAGGAACTGGAACAACCATACTTATCCCCCCAATAGGAAGTACAGCTGCCGCAGATGTAAGAGGTGGCGCCCCTGGAACAAGAGAAGTTGGAGCATTGAATCCCTACAATCTGGTAGATACGATTGATGCAATTGTACTTTCAGGTGGCTCAGCTTGGGGTTTAGAAGCAGCAAGTAGTGCTGCAAATTATATTGGAAAGAGTGGTCGAGGATTTAAAACTGCAGAAAATATAAAAAATGTTCCTATGGTCCCTGCCGCCATATTATTTGATCTAAATAATGGTGGAAATAAAGATTGGGGTGATGAACCTCCATATAATAATCTAGGAATTGAAGCCTCAACTAAGGCTTCAGAAAAATTTGAACTAGGTAATGTTGGCGCTGGATATGGTGCTAAAGCAGGCTCTTTAAAAGGCGGTTTGGGAAGTGCTAGTTTTGAAAATGAAAAAGGATTAAAAATTGGCGGGTTATTTGCAGTCAACAGTTTTGGATCAGTTGTTAATTATGAGACTGGACAATTTTGGGGCGCAAGTGACGAGTTAAATAATGAATTTGGAGGAATTGGTGCTCCACAAAATTTGCCTGAAGATATTTTATCTGGATCTTCAATTGGTCATGCACTTGAAAAAAATAATACAACGATTGGTATCGTTGCTACAAATGCTAGATTAGATTCTAAAACAGCAAAAAGGATTGCAATCATGTCGCACACTGGTATGGCAAGAGCTATACGACCCATTCATACACCAGTAGATGGCGATGTTATATTTGTAGTAAGCACAAATACTTTTGATAAAGAATTAAATTACAGAGAAATAAATGAAATTGGTGAATTAGGTGCAAGGGTTTGCTCTCGATCAATATCAAGAGCTATATAT
>PBRS01000033.1 GCA_002726005.1 Rhodobiaceae bacterium | reverse complement strand
TGTGAAATTTTATTGGATACATCTTCTGTAAAACCCTCTTCAATGGCTATACTTTTTAAACATTCAGTAAAAAAGAAAAAATAGGCAGGTCCAGAGCCAGAAATTGCAGTAAAAGAGTCCATTTGTTTTTCATTTTCTAACCATATCTTCTCACCAATTAACTCAAAGATTAAATCAACATTTAAAATATCTTTATTGGTTATTTTCTTATTACCAATTAAAGCCGTCATACCTTCTAAGACTGAAGCAGCTATATTTGGCATAGCCCTAACTATTGGAGCAGAGCCCACTATCTCTTCAATTTTACTTATCTTAATTCCAGCTAAAATTGAAACGATTAAAGTTTTATCATTAATAATTAAATTATTTTTTAAACCATTAAAGATTTCCTCATATGTATCTGGTTTTGTAGCTACAATAATGAGGTCATAATTTATGGTGTCTCTTTTTTCTTCAATGTCAGAGTAAAAATTTACTTTTCTTTGCTTAAAGTCTTCTTTTGGAAAACCTTGTATAGAGGGCTCAATAATATCCACCATGCCATCAAAATTATCAGATTTAACTATGCCTTCTAAGAGACTACCCCCCATCTTACCGCAGCCTATTAACAAGATCTTTAGTTCATTCATGATAAATTTTTATGCTTCACCTTTGGTTTCAAATAAAACAGTACTCAATGCTTCTTCACTAGTTTTACCTGCCCACAAGATATATTGAAAAGCTGGAAAGTATAAGTCTATAGAGTTAACCGCATCCAAAAGTAAGGTTTCTATAGTTTCAAGATTAAGATTCCTTCTATCAATGATTGAACTATTACGATAAATAATTAGCCCTTCTTTATCCCATACATCAAAATGGCCTAACCAAATTTGTGCATTAATTGAAGAAACCAATTTTAAGATTTGAAATTTATTTTTTTCATTAAATCTTAAATCAAATCCACAAACAACATCTAATCCTTGTGAATCATTACGAAGAGAAATAGACAATTGATAATTATTATGTTTGCCGTTTGCTATAATGGAGACCTCATTATCAGATCTATCATAAGTCCAATTTTGAATACTAGCCGCTAATTCAACATTATCTAAGGGATCATCTAAAAAATCTTTTTTTGCTAATGAAGTCATTATATCTATATATAGTAGTTATTATAAAATAATATACTACAATTAGCGTAATTTTTATATATAAAAACATAAAATAAATAAAAAATTTGCTATAAATATAAAGTGTTAGAATTTTTACTAAGTATAGATCCGATAGCTTTTAAAATTGGCCCTCTGGAAGTAAGATGGTATGGCCTTGCTTATCTTGCAGGAATCCTTTTAGGTCTACAATACGCAAAATGGATTATAGGGAATCATAAAGAAAAAAATAAATTATCAATATCAATCAATAATATTGATGAAATTTTTATATGGTTGGTACTTGGAATAATTTTTGGCGCAAAAATTGGTTATTTGGTTTTTTATAATCCATCTTCTTTATTACAAAATCCGCTTAATATTTTTGCTCTATGGCAAGGAGGAATGTCGTTTCATGGAGGTGCTGCTGGAGTTATTTTAGCAATTATAATTTATTCATTAGCTAAAAAAATATCATTATTACAACTAGGGGATATTATTTGTTCTGTTGTACCAATTGGTTTGTTTTTTGGTAGAGTTGCAAATTATATAAATTCAGAATTATGGGGGAAAATCACTACAGTATCCTGGGGTGTTATCTTTCCTAATGCGGGTGACTTGCCAAGGCACCCAAGTCAATTATATGAAGCAATTTTAGAAGGTTTAGTGATTTTATTAATTTTATTTATAATGATAAAAAAGAATCTACTAAATTATAAGGGGCTTATAAGTGGTTCTTTTCTTTTTCTTTATGGTTTATTTAGAATTTTTGTAGAGAATTTTAGAGAACCAGACTTACATATTGGTTATATATACAATTTTATAACAATGGGTATGATCTTATCATTTCCATTCATGATTGCTGGTATGTGCATAATGTTTTATGCCATAAAAANAAATGNAAAAAATTAAATCAATATTAACTGAAGAAATAGNTAAAAAAGGTTATATTTCAATTTCNAGGTTTATGGAAATAAGTTTAACCTATCCANAAGAAGGTTATTANATNAATCAAAATCCGCTTGGAAAAAGTGGTGATTTCATCACNGCGCCAGATATAACTCAAATTTTTGGAGAGGTTATTGGCGCTTGGGCAATTGATATCATAAATAAAATTAGCNCTAAATCACCTTTTCAGATAATTGATTTAGGTGGCGGAAGGGGAACTCTTTTAAAAGATATTAAAAGAGTCAGAAGCGACAATAATATTTCCTTTGGCTTCCTTGAGATTAATAAAAATTTAATAACGGCTCAAAAACAAATTTTTCCTGAAGCAAAGCATTATAAAAATATTTCAGATATTCCTGATTTACCAACGATATTTATCGGAAATGAATTTTTGGATGCTTTTCCAATAAGGCAATACATAAAAATTAATAAAGCATGGAAGGAGATATTTGTAACAACAGACAACGATAGATTTAATTATTGTTATGAAGATATTGAGGATAAAATTTTATTTGAAGAACATAAAAAGAATTTTCCCAATGAGGCAGATTTTTTTGAAATAAATATTATGATTAAAAAAATTATCAATGATATTTCAATTTTCTTGAAAAGAAATAATGGAATATGTTTGTTTATAGATTATGGATATTCTAAAGGTTATGGAAATACATTGCAGGCTTTAAAAAATCATGAATATGTTGATCCTTTAAGCTTTCCTGGAAGCTCAGATTTAACATCACATATTAATTTTTCTCAAATTATTAATGAAACAAAATATCTAGGAATGAATTTCTTTGGCCCAATTACGCAAAGAAATTTTTTAATTAATTTGGGCGCTCTAGAGAGATTAGAAATATTAAAAAAATCTACAAATTCTGAAAAGATTAAAAATGATCTAGAGGATGGTTTAAATAGGGTTATTGAAAATTCTCAAATGGGAGAGCTTTTTAAAGTTTGCGCAATATCCCCAAAAAACAAATTAATTCCAGAAGGGTTTGATTAGTATTCAATCCCCTGCTAAATAAGGCAAAGGGAAGTTTTAAAATGAAATTAGTATCTGGTAATTCGAATATAGATCTAGCTGAAAACATTGGTAAATATTTAGATACACCATTGGCAGATTGTACTGTGAAAAAATTTTCTGATAAGGAGATTTTTGTTGAAATGAATGAAAATTGTAGAGGAGAAGATGTTTTTATTATTCAGTCAACATCTTTTCCTGCAAATGATAATTTAATGGAGCTTCTTATTTTAATCGATACTTTAAAAAGAGCTTCAGCAAAAAGAATTACAGCGGTTGTTCCTTATTTTGGATACGCTAGACAAGATAGAAAGCCTGGGCCACGAACGCCAATAACTGCTAAATTAGTAGCTAATCTAATTGCTAAATCAGGGGCAGACAGAGTATTAAGCATGGATTTACATGCAGGTCAGATTCAAGGTTTTTTTGATATTCCGACAGATAATCTTTTTGCTGCACCAATTCTTTTATCTGATATTAAAAAAAAGATAGGCTCAAATAACGCTATGGTAGTGTCGCCAGATGTGGGAGGTGTTGTAAGAGCACGATTAATTGCCAGCAGAATAGACTCTGATCTAGCCATTGTTGACAAAAGACGTGAAAAAGCAGGTGAATCTGAAGTGATGAATATTATTGGTGATGTATCTGGTAGAAGTTGTTTTATGATTGATGATATTGTTGATTCAGCTGGAACTTTATGCAATGCAGCAGAGGCATTAATTAATTCTGGCGCTAAGGAAGTTTTCGCACATGTAACACATGGTGTTTTATCTGGGGAAGCTATAAAAAGGGTAAACAACTCCGCTCTTACAAAATTAGTAATTACAGACACTATTAATGAAACTGATGATATTAAAAATTCTAATAAAATAGAAACAGTAAGTGTTGTCCACCTTCTTGGAGAAGCAATTAGAAGAATTTCTGAAGAAAGATCTGTATCTAGTTTGTTTGATTAACTTGCTTTGAAGTCAAAGTGAGGGTATAAGCCCAATGAAGTTTATTTAAAAGGTAGAATAAATTATGTCTGAAGCTAACATTTTAAAAGGTGAAGTAAGAGAAAATACTGGAAAATCCTTTACTAAATCCGTTCGAAAAGAAGGAAATATTCCTTGCATAATTTATGGTGATAAGAAAGATCCGGTTGCAGTTAACATTAATTCTGTATCTGCATTAAAATTATATAACACAGGTAGAATGCTGACGACATTACTTGATCTGGAATTATCAAATGGTGATAAAATGAAGGTTATCCCTAAAGATATTCAAATTGATCCAGTAAAAGACAATATAATTCATATTGATCTTCTTAGATTATCAGGAGACTCGAGAGTCTCGGTTGAGATTCAAGTAAATTTTGTTGGTGAAAGTGACTCTCCAGGAATTAAGACAGGCGGGGTATTAAATGTAACTCGTTATAGTATAGAGTTAGATTGCCCAGCTTTGAGTATTCCTGAGGCAATAGATGTCGATATATCTAATCTTGAAATGGGAGAAAGCATTAAATTATCTGATGTTACTCTACCTGAGGATGTTAATCCTGTTATTACTGATAGAGATATAACTATTGCAAGTGTTACAGCACCAGTTGAAGAGATTGAAGAAGAAATTGTTGAAGAAATATCTGAAGGAGAAGGAGAAGATTCAGCAGAAGGAGAGGAAGATCAAACAACTGATCAAGCAGAAGCTTCAGAAGAAAAATCAGAAGAATCTAAAGAAGAAAGCAAAGAGTAGGATCAATTTTGTCTATGCCCGAAGAAACATTGCTGCTTGTAGGATTAGGAAATCCTGGTGAAAAATATAAAAATAATCGTCATAATGTTGGTTTCATGGTTCTTGATTATGTTACTAATCAATTAAAATTTGGAAGAAGTAGAACAAAATTCCTAGGAAGAACATCAATGGGTTCTTTCGAAAATATAAAACTTATATCATTTAAGCCTCAAACCTTTATGAATGAATCTGGAAGGGCAGTTAGAGAAGCTTCTAATTTTTATAAAATAAATCCTGAAAGAATTTTTGTTTTTCATGATGATATAGATCTATCTTTTGGTGATATAAAACTAAAAAAGGGCGGAAGTAATGCAGGACATAATGGCTTAGCCTCTATAGATGAAAATATTGGAAATAACTATGTACGTTTAAGAATTGGGATCAGCCATCCAGGCGATAAAGAAAAAGTTGCTGGGCATGTTCTTGGAGATTTCTCAAAAGAAGAAAATGAAGAATTTGAAAAAATACAAACTAAAATAGTTAAGAACTTTGATCTTCTTATTGATACCAATATCAAAAAATTTCAGTCAAACATGAAATAAATGGGCTTTAAGTGCGGTATAATTGGCCTTCCAAATGTTGGCAAATCTACCTTATTTAATGCTCTAACGCAAACATCTCAAGCACAAGCAGAAAATTATCCATTTTGTACAATTGAACCTAATGTTGGAGAGGTAGATGTTCCAGACGAAAGATTATCAGATCTGACTAAAATAAGTTCATCAAATAAAACTATTCCAACAAGGATCACCTTTGTTGATATAGCTGGATTAGTTGAAGGTGCATCTAAAGGAGAAGGACTAGGTAATCAGTTTTTAGGAAATATAAGAGAAGTTGATGCTTTAGCACATATCATTAGATGTTTTGATGACCAAAATATTACGCATGTAAACGGAAGTATCGATCCAATAAGAGATATAGAGACAATAAATACAGAATTACTTTTAGCTGATATAGAAAGTTTAGAAAACAGGATCGCTAATTTAGAGAAAAAAGAACGAGGTGGAGATAAGGACGCCCCAAAAAAACTGAAATTAATTGATACTCTAATTAGAAATTTAAATTTAGGTAATTTAATTAAGANAACTGAATTTGATGAAGATGAGAATAAATATATTAGAGAATTCCAATTATTAACTAATAAAGAAACAATTTATGTTTGTAATACAGANGAAGAATCCATAACTGAACAAAATAGTTATATTGATTTAGTTGAAAGCTACCTAAAAGAGAAAAGCTTAAAAAAAATAAATATTTCTGCTGATATTGAAAGTCAATTATCACTTCTTGAAATATCAGAGCAAAACGAATTTTTAAATACTATAGGTCTAGAAGAACCTGGCTTAAATAAACTTATTATTGAGGGTTACAAAGCTCTTAAATTAATAACTTTTTTTACTTCTGGGCCAAAAGAAACAAAAGCTTGGACAATTAAAGAAGGTTCTCTTGCGCCACAAGCTGCGGGGAAAATTCATACAGATTTTGAAAAAGGATTTATTAGAGCTGAAACAATCAGCTACAATGAATTAAATTCTATAGGTAACTTCAATGAAGCAAAAGATAACGGCAAAATAAGATCTGAAGGCAAGGAATACATTGTAAAGGATGGTGATATAATGAACTTTAGATTTAATGTTTAATCAGTGAACATCTTTCCACAATCTTGTTGTCGTAAAGAACATCAATAAAACAAATATAATTAAAAAACTCATAACAATAAATCCTAGCCTCTTTCTCTCTTCCATCTCTGGTTCAGCAGACCAAGCAAGAAAAGCTGTTACATCTGCAGACATTTGTTCGATAGAAGCAAAGGTTCCGTCTTCATATTCTACAGATTCTTCGTATAAAGGCTGATACATTGCAATACCATTACCAGGAAACCAAGGATTATAACTAAGGGTATCACTTATTTCTATGTTCGCAGGAATTTCTTTACCATACCCTTGAAGTAAAGAATAAATGTAATTATATCCGCCTGATCTAGCTTTAGTTATCAATGATAAATCTGGAGGATAAGCACCATTATTAGAAGCTTTTGCCGCTTCTTTACTGTCATATGGATTAGGGAAACGATCACTTAGAATTCTAGCCCTTTCAATTGGATCTCCGTAATCATCGAATCCATCAATTATTGTGTATTCTGAAGCAAATACTTTTGCGTCATCTTCTGTATATTCAGGGCCACCTTTCTGACTTAAATTACGGAAAGCTAATTGTTTCATGCTATGACAAGACGAACAAACTTCTCTATATACTTGATATCCTCTTCGTAGTTGCTCTCTATCATAAGTTCCTGTGGGACCTTCAAATGAAAATCCAGGTTTAATTAAATCATATGTCTCACCGCCAGCACTGTAAGCTTCATTGCTTAATACAAAAAAAACTGAAGCTATTAAGATTAAAGATTTTATTTTTATAAAATTTAACAATTTATCACCTTACTCTGCTGCAACCATGTCTGTGCTTAGTTCTGAATTAGATATACCAATAGGCATAGGTTTCACCTTCTCAATTCTGCCTAAGACAGGGAGCACCAATAAAAAGAAAGCGAAATAATAAATTGTAGTAACCCTTGATAGGAAAAGATATATTCCTTCAGGAACTTGCGCTCCAAGATATCCCAAGATCAAACAATCAATAACAAAAAGTACATAAAAATATCTAAATATAGGACGGTATCTTCCTGATCTAACTTTTGCAGTATCTAACCAAGGAAGGAAAAATAAAACTGCAATAGCACCAAACATCAAAAGAACACCTGCCAATTTATCAGGAACTGCTCTTAAAATTGCATAAAAAGGTAATAAATACCATTCAGGGACGATATGTGCGGGAGTTACCATTGCATCAGCTTCGATATAATTATCGGCATGACCTAATGCATTAGGATTATAAAATATGAAATAACAAAATAGCAGTAAGAAAACTGTATAAGCGAAAAAATCTTTAACGGTATAGTAAGGATGAAAAGATACGGTGTCTTGTTTTCCTTGAACTGAAAGTCCTACTGGGTTGTTATTCCCTGGAACATGAAGGGCCCATATGTGAAGCAAAACTACTCCAAAAATTATAAAAGGTAGAAGATAATGAAGGCTAAAAAATCTATTTAAAGTAGGATTATCTACAGCAAAACCACCAAGTAACATTTGGGTAAGTGATTCACCTATTAATGGTAAGGTTCCTACAAGATTAATAATCACTGTTGCTCCCCAAAAACTCATTTGTCCCCAAGGAAGCACATAACCCATAAAGGCGGTTACGATCATAAGGAGATATATAATACACCCTAGTATCCATATAACTTCTCTTGGTTCTTTATATGAACCATAATAAAGGCCTCTAAACATATGAATGAAAACCGCTAAGAAAAACATAGATGCTCCATTAGAATGCATATATCTAATTAACCATCCATAATTAACATTTCGCATAATATGTTCAACACTATCAAAGGCAAGAAGTGTAGATGGCGCATAGTGCATCGCCAATATAATGCCTGTGATAATCTGAGTTACAAGACACATCGTAAGAATAAATCCAAATGTCCAAAAATAATTTAAGTTTTTGGGTGTTGGAAATTGGAGAACATGTTCACTGGTAAAACGCATCAAAGGAAGTCTTGAGTCAAGCCACCTTGTTAGTCCATTTTTTGGTTCATATTTATAATCAGTATCCATAATTATCCTATTTTTATTAAGCTATCGCTAACAAATTCGTAAGGAGGTACCTCAAGATTAGTTGGAGCTGGACCCTTTCTAATTCTACCAGAAATATCATAATGTGACCCATGACAAGGACAGAACCACCCCTCATACTCTCCTTGATTAGCTATAGGTATACACCCCAAATGAGTGCAAACCCCTACAACAACCAACCATTCCTTTTTCTGAACCCTATCTATGTCTTTTTGAGGATCCGGTAAGTTCAGGTTGTCATCTTTTTCTGCTTCAGCGATCTCTTCAGTAGTTCTTCTTCTGATATATATAGGTTTGCCTCTCCAAGCTACTTTTAAAAAACTACCTGGTTCAATGGAGGATATATCAACTTCAATCGTTGAAACAGCTTTCACAGAAGCATCTGGATTTAACTGATCAATTAAAGGCCATGCAACAGAAGCAGCACCAACTACACCAAAAGCACCGGTAGTTATGTACAAAAAATCACGTCTAGTAGGTTTATCATCGTCTAAAGTATCAGACATAAAGGGCCCCTTAAATAAATGATGTTTGATGTATCTAATATCTCAACAAGAAAGTAAAGAAAATATTGAGAAGTGCGACATTTTTAACATCAAATTTTAGCACCTACAATTGCCTTGATTCTTTCAAATAAAGAAGCTTTATCATCTATAAAATCTGACTCTATCCACCAATCTTCTACTTCACTTAAAATTTCTCCTACTAAAGGTCCTTCAGGTACACCAAGTAGCAAAATATCTTTTGCACTTATAGGAAATTTAGGTGCCTTCCAGGACTGGCCCATAGCAAGGAGAGCTCTCCATTGAGAAATATTAGAAATCTTCTTATCTTTTGCCCAATATAGTCGAGTCAACTTTGTAAAATTATCAATTCCAAAATTATATAAAATTGCCCTAACCTCTTTTACAGATTGATAACTTTTGATTTCATTATTGGGATCAATCAATAGATCAATTATTTTCTTCTCTTTATTTGAAAAAGCAAAACACTTTAAATCCTCAATCTTTTGAATTTTATCAGGAACTAATGAAGAAAATTTAATTAGAATATCTTGATCAAAGAAAAGTTCATTATCAATATCAATAATTCGATCATAAGTTTTTAAATTGACCGAGCTTGAAAAGATTAAATCAAGTATTCCGTCTTCTTTCATTAAATTTATTATTTTTCCAGAATTATCATTGGATAAAATCTTAAAAAATTCCTGGTGAACTCTCTCAGAAGATAAATTGATTATTTTATCAGCATTTTTTTGTATTAATTTTCTTGTTTTATTATCGATTGAAGAATTATAAATCGATAAAAATCTGTAATATCTAAGTATTCGTAAATAATCCTCTTTTATCCTTTTTTCTGGATCTCCAATAAATTTTACAACGCCATTATTTAAATCCGATATACCATCAAAGGGATCATATATTTCGCCATTGTAATTCATATATAGAGCATTAATTGTAAAATCTCTTCTTGATGCATCTACCTCCCAATCATCTGTAAATTCTACATCTGCACGACGTCCATCATGATTGCTATCTTTTCTTAGAGTAGTAATTTCAAATATTTGATCACTTATAAAAGCACTAACTGTTCCGTGCGATAAACCAGTAGGGACAACTTTAATCTTTTCTTTAGAGAGTAATTCAATGACTTGATCGGGATTTAATTTTGTAGCTATGTCTATATCTTTAGTTTCGATATTTCTGAGATAATTTCTCACATAACCTCCAACTATCCTTGATGTTTCGTTGGTGTGATTAAGAATATTAAGAATCTTTTGACAATCTTTGTTTTGATAGAAATTAGATAAATCCATATTAATTATCGATTTCCTTAAAATATCCATCATTCAATTCGCCATCGATAACTTGTGGTGGAATATAGTCTAAATTTTTAGATGATGTATCCGAAAGACGAAAAAAAACTAAACTCATTAAAAACATTAAAATTGATAATAATGTAACCCAGAAAGTTTTTTTATTTGTAAAATTACTATTTGATAAAATTACCCATAAAAAATAAATAAGGAATGGTGTAAGAAAATATAGTAGATGATATAAAATTTTAAGCATTGGCTTTTATTCTTTCAAAAAGATTTACTAACATACCTGCAGTTGCTCCCCAAATATTATAATCAGAATAATTAATTGTATAATAGTGTCTTACAGCGCCATTCCAAAATCCACTCTTAAGAACATGATTCTTTGAATCTAAAATAAACTCTAAAGGAACTTCAAATAATTCATCTACTTCTGCTTTATTGATATTTACTGTAAATTTTTCTTTTACAAATGCTACAACTGGTAAAATTCTATAACCTGTCCCAGTTTCATAAGTATCTAAATATCCACAAACCTCAATCTCATTACTTAAAATACCTATTTCTTCTTCTGCTTCTCTTATTGCTGCCTCAGTAACAGTTTCATTTTTCTCAACCTTTCCACCTGGAAAAGCAATCTGGCCCGAATGTTGCTCTAAATGTATTGAGCGCTTAGTAAGAACCACCTTGGGGTTATCGGTGTTTGTAATACCGATAAGCACTGATGCCAGTCGCAAGTTTTTTGGGTCCAGCCTATCGTTTGGCTCTTTAATAAGATCAAAGTCACTTTTTTTACCAGGATAGAAATTTAATTCTTCTTTTGGCGGAGGCGTAAGATCGATTGCACTAGTAATATTTTTTTTCCATGTTTTCTTATTCATCAATAATAACATCCTTTGAATTAGAAAAAGAAAAAAAACTACCGCCTGACCAAACACCAAACTTATCATTAAAATGTTCAGCAATTTCGATTAATTCATAAAAGACAGATCTTGATATTTTTGCCTCAAGATTCCTTCTAATTAAAATATAAGGCGAAGGTTCATTTGTTTTTTTGTTTATGACAACTCTTATAGGATAATCTTTTGAGGCGACAATAGTATCATCTACATTAGTATTAAATTTAAGATTTAATTCTTTACCCTCTCCCAGAATTTCAACATATGTTGCAATAAAAGGAGCATCCTCAACATTAATTAAAACTTTTTCTACCGGTGTCACTAAAACATAAGTGTTATCATCTTCTTTTCTCAAAATTCTTGAAAAAAGTTTTACAATTCTTTTTCTACCTATTGGAGTGCCCATATAATACCAAGTGCCATCTCTTTTAATTTCCATTCCAATATCACCACAATGCTCAGGATTCCATTGATCAACTGGAGGAAGGCCATCTGTACTTTTCTCATTGAGTTCAGTTGCAAATTTAATAATTTTACTTAAATCTGACATAGTAAGATGATATATATATGATTTCTTATCCATATTTTATTAATTTTTTTATTTTATGAGGTTTTTCAATGGGTGTTTTAGACGGAAAAGTTGTTTTAGTAACTGGTGCAGCTAACGGAATTGGCAAGGAAACGGCTCTTCTAGCTTCAAAAGAGGGAGCTAAGTTAGTTATAAATGATTTAGGGGGGTCAGTTGCCGGAGGTGATGAAGGCGATAAAAACCCTATAGAACTTGTAGCTGAAGAAATCAAAAAAAATGGAGGTGAAGTCGTTACTAACTCTGATTCAGTTACTTCAAAAAAAGGTACTGAATTTATGATTCAACAAGCTTTAGATACTTATGGCAGCCTAAATTCTATTGTTAATCCAGCTGGAATTCTTAGAGATAAAATGTTTCATAAAATGGATGATCAAGACTGGGATGCTGTAATAGATGTACATCTAAATGGAAGTTATAATATTTGTAGATCGGCCATCAATTATTTTAGAGATAAAGAAGAAGGAAATTTTGTATTATTTACATCAACAACTGGATTAATTGGAAATATTGGTCAAGCCAATTATGCGGCTGCAAAACTTGGTATTGCAGGGTTATCTAGAATCATAGCCATGGAGAATGAAATAAAAAATGTTAGATCAAATATTATTGCTCCTTTTGCTTGGACAAGGATGATTGCAACTATCCCAATAAAAGATGAAGCATCTAAGGAAAGAGTTGAAAGAATGAAAAATGCTATGCGCGCTGATCAAGTGGCGCAAACTGTTGTCGCTCTCTGTTCTCCTGATTGTAAATTAACAGGTCAAATTTTATCTGTTAGAGGAAATGAAGTAGTTCTATTTAATCAACCAAGGCCAATAAAGAGTCTAGTTGATAAGGAAGGATGGACACCTAAAAAACTTCTTGATTCTGCATTTCCGGCATTTGAGTCGGTTGGTCAAGACTTGGGTGCTACTGTAACTGTGTTTCCTTATGAACCTTTCTAATATAAAGAAATAATATAAATTAAATATAAAGCTAGACCAAATGATCCAAGGTAAATTTTCTTGGTTTGGATTCGTGTTAATAAATATAGCCACAGTGCTGAAAAAATTAAATAGTATAAACTTATAAAAGAAAAATTCTCAGGAACAATGATTGCGCCAAATAAAGACGAAATTCCTAATGCGCCTAGAACATTTATAATATTTGATCCCAAAATATTACCTAACAAAACCTTTTCCGCTTTATTTTTAACAGAAGCGAAAGTAACAGCTAATTCTGGAAGTGATGTTCCAATTGCAGCAAGGGTAAGCCCTAAAACTGCTTCTGGAATATTATAATATACGGCAAAATCTTTTAAGCCTTTTATAAAAATATCTGAGCCTAAGAACAAAAGAAAGAAACCAACAAAAATAGTTATAGATAATTTTAAGTAATTATCTTTCAAATCAATTTCATCTATTTCAATATTTTTGTTAAAAAAATTATAAGAACAATAAAAATATACTGGTAGTAATAAGATCATAATGAAAGATAGAGGTGTCTTAATTGAGCCAACAATTAAAAATATTGAAAGCAACAAAGTTACTGCCAACATAACAAACATATCACCTATCGAAACAACTTTTAGTATATTGTCCTTTGCTATAAGAAGGCCAAAACTAAACACTAAAAGTATATTGGCAATATTTGATCCTACTATACTGCCAAGAGCTATATCTGATGAATTATTTATTACAGCATTAGATGCAACAAAAATTTCAGGCACTGAAGTTCCAAAACCTATTATTACTATCCCAATTATCATAGGAGAGATTTTAAGTTTTCTTGCTAAACCGCTAGAACCCTTGACTAGATAATCACCTCCAAAAGAAAGTAAAATAATCCCTATAATTATTGAAATGTAAAAGAACATAAGAATAACTAACAAGTATTAGTATATTCGTCCATATTTTTCTATTTTATAGAAAATTTTACAAAATTTATCTATTTTTCACCATATTTTATGTAAATTTACTAAAAATTATGCAGTTTTTTATAAAATTTTATCAAAAAACATCAAAAATTTGTATTTTTTCTATATGAGCACTTGACACTTGTTGTCATCATAACTATCTAAGCTATACCCAATTTAAACCTAATAAAGTTTTTAAAAAGAATTGGGGGGAGTTTTAAACTTAATTATTTTTATTTAGGAGAAAAAATATGAAATTTCGTCCATTACACGATCGTGTATTAGTTAAGAGATTAGATGAAGATGAGAAATCACCTGGCGGTATCATTATACCTGATACTGCAAAAGAAAAACCTTCTGAAGGAAAAGTTGTTGCTGTTGGTAGTGGTACTAAATCTGAAGATGGCAAGGTAACTGCTCTTGATGTTAAGAAAGGTGATAAAATTCTATTTGGTAAATGGTCAGGAACTGAAGTTACAGTTGGTGGTGACGATTTAATAATCATGAAAGAGTCCGATATTTTAGGAATAATCGGCTAATTATAAAAATATTTTTGGAGGAAAAAAAATGGCAAAAGAAGTAATTTTTGGAAGCGAAGCAAGAACAAAGATGCTAAGTGGTGTTGATATCTTGGCTGACGCAGTTAAAGTTACACTAGGACCTAAAGGAAGAAATGTTGTAATTGATAAATCTTTTGGTGCACCTAGATCTACTAAAGATGGTGTAACTGTTGCTAAAGAAATTGAATTAGAAGATAAGTTCGAGAACATGGGAGCTCAAATGGTTCGTGAAGTAGCTTCTAAAACAAATGATGAAGCTGGTGATGGCACAACTACTGCTACTGTTCTAGCTCAATCAATAGTTAGAGAAGGTTCAAAAGCTGTTGCAGCAGGCATGAATCCAATGGATGTTAAGCGAGGAATTGATGCAGCAGTAAAAACTGCTATCGAAAGCTTAACGAAAAAATCAAAAAAAGTTAAATCAAACGAAGAAGTTGCTCAAGTAGGAACAATATCTGCGAATGGTGAAGCAGAAATTGGAAATATGATTGCTGAAGCTATGCAAAAAGTTGGTAATGAAGGTGTTATTACAGTTGAAGAAGCAAAGAGCTTGGACTCAGAACTTGAAGTTGTTGAAGGAATGCAATTCGATAGAGGTTACCTATCTCCTTACTTTATTACAAATGCAGACAAAATGATTACGGAACTAGAAGATCCATTAATTTTATTACATGAATCTAAATTATCTAACCTTCAATCAATGCTTCCAATACTTGAATCAGTAGCACAATCAAGTAGAGCTCTTTTAATTATAGCAGAAGATATAGAGGGAGAAGCTCTCGCAACTCTAGTAGTTAATAGACTTAGAGGTGGTTTGAAGGTTGCTGCAGTTAAGGCTCCTGGTTTTGGTGATAGAAGAAAAGCTATGCTTGAGGATATTGCTATTTTAACTGGCGGTCAGGTAATTTCAGAAGATCTTGGCATCAAACTTGAAAATGTTACTGTCGATATGCTTGGAACAGCTAAGAGAGTTGGTATCACTAAAGATGACACAACTATTGTTGATGGTTCTGGAAAAACAAAAGATATCCAGGCAAGAGTTAGTCAGATAAGAAGACAAATTGATGAAACAACATCTGATTATGACAAGGAAAAACTTCAAGAGAGATTAGCTAAGCTTGCAGGTGGTGTTGCTGTTCTTAAAGTTGGCGGCGCAACTGAGGTTGAAGTTAAAGAGAGAAAAGATAGAGTTGATGATGCTCTTAACGCTACAAGAGCTGCTGTTGAAGAAGGAATAGTTCCTGGTGGAGGAACTGCTCTTCTTTTAGCAACTAAATCTCTTGATAAAATGAAAGCTTCAAATGAAGATGAAAATGCTGGAATAAGAATTGTTAGACGAGCCTTAGAAGCTCCAATCAGACAAATTGCCGAAAATTCTGGAGTTGAAGGATCAATTGTAGTTTCAAAAGTATTAGGATCAACAAAAGCAAATCATGGATTTGATGCGCAAAATGAGAAATATGTTGATATGGTTGCGTCAGGTATCGTTGATCCAACTAAAGTTGTTAGAACAGCCCTACAAGATGCTTCATCAATTGCTAGTTTGTTAATTACAACAGAAGCAATGGTGGCAGATAAGCCTGAGCCAAAAGGTTCAGCTGCACCAGCAATGCCTGATATGGGCGGCATGGGCGGCATGGGCGGCATGGGCGGCATGATGTAATTACAAAACAAATATTATAATTAAAGGCCGCCATATTGGTGGCCTTTTTTTTATTAAAAAATTACAGAAGTAAGTCTATTCCAAGCATTATTATTATTTTGATAGATGAATTCAGGCTTATTGATCTTAATTGGCCCATACCCAAGTGATATTAAATACTCTGAACACAATGAAGAATTAGCATTAGGAACTATTAAAGATACATTATCACCAGCTTCAAAAAAGTTGTTAAGAAAAAATCCTTCATATTCTCGAAAGATATTTAATTCAAGATTATCAATTTTTTTATGACAATTAAAAGTTAGCTCTATATGAGAAATCGCCATAGATTTTGCTGATAAAACACGCAGGAATTTTTGAATATTTTCTAATTCTATTGCATTCCATTTTTCATTTATGGAAGCAAATATACATGCTTCACTTTTAAGGATAATTCCATCATCTAGTATTTTTAAATTATTTTCCTCAAGGGTCTTTCCGCTTGAGGTAATGTCAGTAATCATTTCGGCAGTTCCTGCAGATGGTGATCCTTCTGTTGATCCAATACTTTCGACTATTCTAAAGCTATTTACATTATTCTTAATAAAGAAGTTTCTTGTTAAATTTTGAAATTTTGTAGCCACTCTTAATCTTCTGTCATGAAGTCTTACAAAATCCCTAGATACATCGGCAAGATCTTTCATGTTTGATACATCAATCCATGAATTAGGAACAGCTGCAATAACATCAGCTCTACTAAACCCTAATTCAAGAAGAGAGATTACATTACTAGACTCTTTACCATCTAACTCTCGTATGAGATCTAAACCAGTTAAACCAAGATGAAGATTACCGTTATTTAACTCTTTTGCGATTTCATTTGCAGATAGAAACCTTAATTCAAAACCTTCAAAATTTTTAAAACTACCTACATATGTTCTTTGACCTCCATCTTTTGTAATCTCAATGCCAGCAGAGGTAAGAAAATTATTCATATCTTCCTGTATTCTTCCTTTTGATGGTAAGCCAAGTTTGATTTTAGACATTATAAACTCTCGATTTGTGAAATTCGTTCAACTTTTTTTAGATTTAAGGCTGCACCAACTGCTGGAATCCTACTTTCTGACCCTAATAACTTTATTAAGTCATCATATCTTCCGCCTCCTCCGATATAAATGCTCTCATTATTATTACTCCAAACAAAGTCATATAAAAAACCAGAGTAATATTCTACATCTCGTCCCTTTTCAGCGCTAAAAATAGCATTTTTAAAATCAACTCCATTACTGTTGATAATTTCAAATCTTTTCTCAGCTTCATCAATCTTATTTAATAATGATCCATCTAGAGACCTACATAATTTTCTTAATTTATTAATTGCCAATGAAGGCTTGTCTTTTATTGAAAGAAATTCAGTTATTAATTTCTTTGTAGAACCTGACAAAGGTTTAAGAGAATATGATTCACCTTTTTTTCTTAATCGATCTGTTATTTCCTCTAAGCTTCGTCCCGCAAAAAAACTTCCATCTGATGAATTAATAGTGCCCCTTACCAACTCTAACGCGGACTCAATATCAAGTGAGTATACTCTCTCAGCAAATTTATCGTTCTTGATATTCTTTTTACTTATCTCATCTAATAAAACTTTAAATTCTTCTTCATTCCAAAACTTTTCTAATAAACTTTTTTTCCATAAATCAGGAATATCTAAAACATTTATAAATTCTTGAAATAATGAAACATCTCCGAAGTAAGTCTTAAAATTATTTATACCCTCTTTCTTTAAGGTGTTATAAATTTTAACAAAAACATCGACATCAGCATTTAGTGAATCTTGATCACCAATGGACTCAATTCCTGTTTGAGTAAATTCAGTAGGTTCATTTTCTTCTTCATCGTAAAATTGAAATACTTTACCAAAATATGAATATAGTTTTTTTTCTCCGTTAAAACCTTGGTCTAAGTAATATAGGCAAGTAGGTATCGTTAAATCAGGTCGCAAGCACAATCTAATTCCATCTTTTTGAGAAAAGATATACAGCCTATCAACAATAGTTTCACCTAACCTATCGATAACTTTATCTGCAGGAACTAATATAGGTGGGTCAATTAATTGGTATCCATCTGAGGAAAGCGATGACATAATTGAGTTTGACTTATGAGTAAGGAATTCATTGGAATTAGATTTTATAACTTTGAGAGGTATCTTAGACTTATCAATGAACTCATTATCAATCGGTATAGAAAATTCTTCACATAAAGCAATGATTTTAAGGTGCAATCTAGCAGGAAACCCTTTTTGCCTATAATTAGAGACAGCAGATGGATTAACCCCAAGTAAATTAGCTAGTTTGGAGGTTCCTCCAAGCGCATTAATTATATTATTTACAGACTTATTCATAAGAATTATTCATATAATATGAATATATTATTAAATCAATATTTTATTTCATATTTTATGAACTTTTAGATAAAATAGACTTTATCATCTTAATCATTTCTTTTTGAGGGACATTCACTTGAGTATCTTTACTTGATCGCCATTCTTCATTTTTACTAATATCTTTAGATAATTCTGCACCTTTATTTAAATCTTTAATTGTTACGGTGTTATTCTCTATTTCATCATCACCTATAATTAAAGCAATTTTGGCATTTCTTTTATCAGCATATTTTAATTGAGCTTTCATACTTCCATCGCCAACATATAAATCTGCTAATAAACCTTCATCTCTAAGTTTTGATGCTAAGTTAAAATAATAAACTTGATCATCTTTATTCATTAACAAAACAACAACATCAATATCACTTTTGTTATTAACTTTTTGATCCAACAGTTTTAGAGCTGTCATTAATCTACTCACACCTATTGAAATTCCTGTAGCTGGAACTTTTACTCCTTTCAGTCTTTCTACGAGACTATCGTAGCGACCTCCCCCTCCAACAGAACCAAAGTTTTGTAAGTCACTATTTTTTGGGAAAATAAGATCTGCTTCATACACTGGTCCTGTGTAATATCCTAATCCTCTTACTACAGAAGGATCTATAGCAACTCTATCTTCATTGTACCCTGCTCCATCTAAGATATCTGAAATAGCCAATAGCTCGATAACTGCATCAGAGAATTTATCACTATCACAAAAATCCTTTTCTAATTTTTCTAGTGCAGATTTTCTATCTGTCTTTTGACTTTTATCACCCTGCTTTAAGAAATTAATTATTTTATCTATTTGTTCAGTCTTAAGTTCTGCGCCTTTTGTGAAATCGCCAGATTTATCCTTTCTACCTTTTCCAAGAAGCTCAGTAACGCCAGAAAAACCTAATCTATCAAGTTTATCTATAGAACGCATAACGGTTAAATACCGATCAGAGTCATTTATAGAATTTAATCCAAGTTGATCTAATAGAGCATCCAACAAGTTTCTATTATTCAATCTTATTAAATAGTCATTTCTTTCAATTCCTATATTTTCAAATACATCGGAAAACATCATGCACATTTCAGCATCTGCTAATGGGTTTTGGCTTCCTACTGTATCAGCATCCACTTGCATGAATTGACGGAACCTACCTGGACCTGGTTTTTCATTTCTAAAGACCCAACCAGATTGATATCTTCTATAAGGTTTGGGTAATGCATCATAATTTTCAGCCACATAACGAGCTAAACCCGATGTTAAATCATATCTTAGGGATACCCACCTACTGTCATCATCCTCCAAAGAAAAAACACCTTCATTAGGTCTATCCTGATCAGGTAAAAAAGAGCCAATTACATTTGAAAGCTCAACAATACTGGTTTCTAATTTTTCAAATCCATAGAATTTATATGTTTTCTCAATTGTAGATATAATTTTTTCTAGCAATAAAAGATCTTCTCCAGAAAGATCTTCAAATCCTCTTGGACGTTCAGCTTTAATCTTTTTTTTATTATCTGAAGTCATCACTATACCTTTATAAATAGATTCATTAATATAACATCATCAAATTATCTATGTTATATAATCTATAGGAAAAATTATGGAAAAGAATATGATTAATACACCTGAAGGCATGGAAATTCTTGATACCAGCGTACCTGGAATTGAAAAAGTTCTTACAGAAGAATGCCTTGAATTTATTTATGATTTAGAAAAAAACTTTGGCCACAAAAGAAAAGAATTATTAAAAATAAGAGCCGAAAAACAAAAAGAATATGATGCTGGAGAATTACCTGATTTTCCTTCTGAAACTGAGGAAGTAAGAAATTCAGATTGGAAAGTAGCACCAATACCAAAAGATTTACAAGACAGAAGAGTAGAGATTACAGGGCCAGTTGATCGTAAAATGGTTATTAACGCTCTTAATTCAGGCGCAAAGACCTTTATGACTGATTTTGAAGACTCTATGTCACCAACTTGGAGCAATGTAATTAATGGCCAAATTAATCTGTATGATCTTTGGAGGGGTCAAATTGATTTTCTCGATCCAAATAATGGAAAAGAATATAAATTAAATCCAGATCCCGCTGTATTAATTGTTAGACCAAGGGGTTGGCACCTTGAGGAAGCTCATATTGAAATTGATGGCTTGAGAATTTCAGGCGGTATATTTGATTTTGCTGTTTACCTTTTTCATAATCATGAAAAATTAAAAGAGAATGGAACAGGTCCGTATTTCTATCTACCAAAAATGGAAACATATTTAGAAGCAAGATTATGGAATGAAGTATTTATATATGCTCAAGAAAAACTAGGTATTGAAAATGGCACCTGTAAAGCAACAATTTTGATTGAGACATTACCTGCAGCGTTTCAAATGGATGAAATATTATATGAATTAAAAGATCATATAGCTGGCTTAAACTGTGGTCGATGGGATTATATATTTAGCTATATTAAGCGGTTAGCTTTAAACCCAAACTATATTCTTCCAGACCGCTCACAAGTTATTATGGGAGATGCTTTTTTAAACTCCTATTCACTACTATTAATAAAAACTTGCCATAAAAGAGGTGCCTTCGCTATGGGAGGTATGGCTGCTCAAATTCCTGTAAAGAATAATGATGAAGAAAATGACAAAGCTTTCGAAAAAGTAAGAAATGATAAAGAGCGAGAAGTTAATAATGGGCATGACGGGACATGGGTAGCACATCCAGGATTAGTTCCTGTGGCAATGGAAATTTTTGATAATCAGTTATCTGGTGATAATCAGTTAGATGTTTCTTTAGATAATGTAACGATTACTCAAGACGATTTACTAGAAGTACATAAAGGTCAAAGAACTGAAGAAGGAATGCGCGAATGTATTAAGGTCGGCGTTCAATATATCGAAGCGTGGTTAGCAGGTCGTGGGGCTGTACCTTTATATAACTTAATGGAAGACGCTGCGACGGCAGAAATATCAAGAGCACAAATATGGCAATGGTTAAAACACGCAACAAAACTTGATGACGGAAGAACAGTAAATGAAGAATTATTTAAAGATATTTTAACTAGTGAAATAGATAATTTAAAAGAATTTCTAGGCGATGAGATTTGGGCAAAAGGCAAATATGAAAAAGCTGTTGAAATATTT
>PBRS01000001.1 GCA_002726005.1 Rhodobiaceae bacterium | reverse complement strand
TATTTAGCTATAGACGGAGAGACCTTTTCAAAAAGGTCTCTCCTAAATAGTAATAGGTTTTTCTATTATTTCGTTAATTGCTGAGGTGATTTAATAGCTGGGATTTCTTCAAAAGTATGGAAAGCTGGTGGTGAGGTCACTGTCCATTCTAAAGTTGGTACAGATTTCTCATTGTCATCAAAATTCCATGGGTTTGTAGGGCATTTGTCTTCACTAGTAAGTGTAAGGTAAACAACATAAAAGAAGAAAACACTCGCCAAGATTGAAAGATAAGATCCATAACTACAAACGGCATTCCACCCTGCAAAAGCATCTGGATAGTCAGGAATACGTCTTGGCATTCCGGCAAGTCCTAAGAAATGCATTGGAAAGAACGTAAGATTTACTCCAATGAAAAATAACCAAAAATGAATTTGACCATAAACTTCTGGGTATTGATATCCAGAAATTTTCCCAATCCAGTAATAAAATCCTGCGAATAGGGCGAAAACTGCTCCCATTGATAATACATAATGGAAGTGAGCAACTACATAGTAGGTATCGTGTAAAGCAATATCAATTCCTGCATTTGCTAACATTACCCCTGTTAAGCCACCAACAGTAAATAAAAAGATGAAACCAACTGCAAATAACATTGGAGTTCTTAAATAAATAGAACCTCCCCAAGCTGTTGCGATCCAACTGAAAATTTTGATCCCTGTTGGGACAGCAATAATCATGGTAGCTGCAGTAAAATAAGCTCGAGTATCTACATCTAACCCTACTGTAAACATATGGTGAGCCCATACAATAAATCCTAGAACACCAATACTTAACATAGCATAAACCATCCCAAGATAACCGAAAATTGGTTTTCTCGCAAATGTGCTAATGATATGACTAACAATACCAAATCCTGGTAAAATAAGAATATAAACTTCTGGATGACCAAAAAACCAAAAAAGGTGCTGAAATAAAATCGGATCACCTCCTCCAGCTGGATCAAAAAAAGAAGTATTAAAATTTCTGTCCGTTAAAAGCATTGTAATAGCTCCTGCAAGAACAGGAAGAGATAAAAGTAATAAAAAAGCTGTAATTAAAACAGACCAAACAAAAAGTGGGAGTCTGTGCATACTTAAACCAGGGCCACGCATNTTAAAAATTGTGGTAATAAAATTAATTGCTCCAAGAATGCTTGAAGCCCCTGAAAGGTGTAAGCTAAAAATTGCTAAGTCTACAGCCCCTCCTGAGTGACTTGTAATGTGACTAAGAGGTGGGTATACAGTCCATCCAGTCCCTACNCCAACTTCAACGAGTGCGCTGCTTAATAGAAGAATTAGTGAAGGTGGNAACAACCAAAAACTGATGTTGTTTAGTCGTGGGAATGCCATGTCTGGTGCACCAATCATAATTGGTACAAACCAATTNCCATAACCTCCAATAAGAGCTGGCATAACCATAAAAAAAATCATCAGAAAAGCGTGTGCTGTAATAAGAACGTTATATAACTGATGGTTCCCTGCAAGAATTTGGTTCCCCGGTTGAGCAAGTTCCATACGGATAAGGACAGAAAAACATGATCCTAAAACTCCAGAGAATGCTCCAAAAATAAGATAAAGTGTTCCAATGTCTTTGTGGTTNGTTGAAAAGATCCAACGGTTAATAAAGTTGATCATAAACATTTTTTTTTTGCTTAAGANCTTGAGAGAACTGCGAGTCCCTTAAAAGTAAAGTATTTACAGCACCAACTAGGGTCAAAAATCGAGTTCGGGATGGGTTCGGTTGTTTTTTAGTTGGTTATATCTTCTCAAGAGATTTAGNGGTTCTTGCCCGATTTGGGCAAGAAATTAAAGTTAGTCTATCTTTAACTATTTCTTTTTTAACTGAAGACAGGCCTGGTCAATAAATTGAGGGAGTAATGTAGCTTGATTCTTATAAAAATGCGCTAAAACGCTTTGTTGAAAACTTGAACCGATTTGCTGGTGCAATTCATGACTCCATTGTTTTTCTAATGCAAGAATAGTTTGAAGTTTTTGGAGGCATTTTCTCTTGAGTTTTGTTTCAAATGCTTGGATCCGCTGTGATTGTGCCATTTCTAATTCTTCCACTGCAGTCTTTTTTAAAGCCTCCAAACTTTGTACAAGTTGCAAGCTTTTTGTATGGGTCATTTGAAGGTTTTTAATTGTTGTAGCTTTGGTTACAAGAACTTGTTCTAACTCATTTAAAATAGTTTGTTGACGGTCCTGAAAAGTTTGTTTTACTGTTTCTTGAAATGAGTNGAAACTAAAAANAACAAACAATAAAAAACTTAAAGCAACTAAAATTTCTTCATTATAAATAATTAAATTTTTTGAAGAACAGACAAAAAAAGCTAAAATTGATGCTCCAATTAAAGTTTTATTCTGCAAAATCATTGAAGTTTTTTTTTTCATGGAAAAGGTTCAAGGTTATTTGATTTTACCTTTTGAGCTTTTCGTTTTATTCACAAGTTTATTTACTAAAGCTTGGGAAAAAAATTGTGAGGTTTGTTTCTGACTCATGGGAGAAGAGCGTAATTTGAGTCCTGGTAAAAGAGTTTGCATTTGTTGTAAAGTTTGTTTNACTGTTTGATTCAGTTGAATTTTTTTTGTTTGGTACTTTGCAAATGCTTGATTCGTATGTTTATTAAACACATCAGTTTGNATATTTAATAAGTTTTGTGTTTCTGTAAATTGTTGAACACATTTTTCTTTTGTTTGGTGTACAGTTTTTGCGAATACTTCGTGTGTTTTTGTTGTAACCNTGTCAGATTCTTGTGTATTTGAGCTGATTTGATCTGGACTTGGTTGAAGAGCTTCACGCACTGCAATAATTCGNGTTAATTTTGGTAAATAATTTTGAATTAAAACAACATAAAATCCTGTAAAAAAAANACAAAACCAAAAAAATTGAGGAAAATAAGATACAATATCTAATTGTGGCATAAAACAATAATTTTTTTTTCAAAGATTGGGACGAAGGGAAAGTGGCTGAGTGGTTTAAGGCGACAGACTGTAAATCTGCTGATTCACATCATCGCAGGTTCAAATCCTGCCTTTCCCATGAATGTTTGTGTTTACCCTTTCAGTTGGTTCATNTATTCAATTTGAATGTTTCCTCTCGTTTTGTGATAAATGACAAGAAGNGCTAATCCAATTGCTGATTCTGCCGCTGCTACGGTTAAAACNAATAAAGAAAAAAGTTGTCCGATGAGGTCATCAAGATAGGCAGAAAAGATGAGAAAATTGAGATTAACGGCCAATAGCATGAGTTCGATGCACATAAGCATGACTACGATGTTTTTTCTATTGAAGAAAATCCCCCAAATTCCTAATAAAAACAAAAGCGTCGAGCAAGTTAAAAAGCTAAGGCAATTCATAAAAGAAACAACGTTTTTGGTTGGATAACTCAGGGTAGCAGGATTTGAACCTGCGACCACCTGTACCCAAAACAGGTACGCTTCCAAACTGCGCTATACCCTGACATATTCTACAGGATTCGAACCTGTGACATTCAGCTTAGAAGGCTGATGCTCTATCCAGCTGAGCTAAGAATACATCCCTTTTTAAAGATTCTTATAAGCCGAGTTCTGTTCACCATGATTGTTTCATGATTTTTGTCCATTTATCTGCATAAATACTCGTGTATTATGTCAAGCAACTTTTTTGTTTTGCTTCTGATAGGGTTTTATTTTCGTAAGTTTCCTCACATAGGTTTCATTTTCCCATTTCTGTAAAACTTTCCCAAAAATTTTTTTTGCAAGGGATTACCTTGTATCAAATTAAAAGTTCGGACTTTTCTCCCTTTTGCTACCAAGAGNGGACAAGTTTGAATCTCCAAAAAAAATTTAGGTTGAATTTATGCGGATATATATTAATGGTAAATTTTCTGTCTTCCAAACAGACGATATGGGTTCGATTCCCATTATCCGCTAAACTTTTTGCTTACTTGGTGAAATTGGTAAACACGACAGACTTAAAATCTGTTCCTTCTNGGTTATCGGTTCAAGTCCGATAGTAAGCACNAAAAATAGAAAAAAGAATGGCCACTCAATTAAAGGCAAAACCGTGTAAAAAATTTGGAGCTTTTTTATGGAACCATAGAAAAATGAATGAAAAACAACAAAAAGTTNTTCAACTTCAACGTAAAAAACTCAATACTAAAAAATTATCAAATTTTGCCATTAAATTTAAAGCAAAACAATTAGTTACTACACTCTATGGTCAAATTAGATTTCAGCAATTTAAGCAATTAAGTAAACGAAGTGAAAAGTATCAAGGAAAAGTTACTCATGTATTATTTAGTTTATTAGAAAAAAGGCTAGATAGCTTTTTAGTCCANTTAGGCTTTACACCAACCTTTGCTTCAGCAAAACAATTAATTAATCATAAAAAAGTTTACGTAAATAAACGACTTGTGACCTCCCCGTCTTTTTGTTTAAAACCAGGAGATATTGTTAGTTTTGCAGACGAAACCAAAGATTTAGTTGCAAGAAATATCCAATTTTTAGTTGTCCAACAAAAACAAAAGAAATTTCTTTTTTATAAGAAACTTCATGCAGAAGTAAATTATAAAACTTTAGAAGCAGTTCTTTTATTTTCACCCCAACAAATTCACTATCCTGTTCAAGTAGACCCTGAATTAGTTTTAAAAGCATTGCGGTAATTAATTTATATCAAGAAATCAAGTTATTTTTATTGCTTTTCTTGATATAAATTTCGAAGAACTACTAAAAATCCGCTTACTTCTAAACATAACAATACTTGCATTGTCACAAGAATTTGTAAAAATAAGTCAGGAGGTAAAACAAATGCTACAAATAAGCAACAAAAAAAAATAACTAAATTTTTGTGTTGTTTCCAAGTAAAAGCAACAAGTTTCGGGAGACAGGTAAATCCGATGAAAAAAACCATTAATAAAACTTGGCAGCTTAGGCAAAAATAACCGACAAAATTCAAGTAAGATAAAATTTTAGGCTGTAAAGTAAGTAATGGGTAATTTAAATAATTTAGTTGAAATTTAAGAAAAAATGTGATTAAAGTTGTTAACCAATTTGTCAAAAATTTATACTGAATAAAAAAACTTAACAAAAAAAAATAAAGTCCAAATAAATTCGTACGAAAACTTTCAGTAAAGAAGAATGCTGGGTTCCAAAAACTCATAATTTGGTAAAAAAAAATGGGTGTACAAACAAAAAATGTTACAGATAATGATGTTAACCAAGAAGCTCCAAAAGCTTCAGCAACATCAGTATACATAAACTGTACTTTCTCGTCAATTTGAGTGACTGGTAAACAAATAAACAAAATCCAAGTGGCACTATAATAAAAGTTTACCATCCCACAAGCGAAAGTTGCCAAAATTAAGTAATTGGTTCTACTTCCAGCTTCTTGGGTCATACGTTGTAAAACAGTCATATCTTTTGTCTTTTAATCGCGGACAGAGTGGGATTCGAACCCACGGTATTCAAATACATCAGTTTTCAAGACTGAAACCTTCAACCACTCAGACATCTGTCCAATGTGCGGAGGTAGGACTTGAACCTACATCGGTTAGGTTATGAGCCTAATAAGTTACCAGTTACTCAACTCCGCAAGATTATTAATAGGTGTAGTAGGACTTGAACCTACAACCAATAAGTTAAAAGCCTATTGCTCTGCCAGTTGAGCTACACACCCTATTTTTTTTTACGGATAGAGGGACTTGAACCCCCACGACATTTAGTCATCAGAACCTAAATCTGATATGTCTACCAATTCCACCATATCCGCATTTTTCATGGATTTTTGGTAAAAAAAAAAGCAGTCCATCAAAGAACTGCTTTTAAAGAGATTAAAATACGAAAAGAATTAAGAAAGCCATCATTAAAGCAAATAAAGCAATTGCTTCTGTTAAAGCAAACCCTAAAATTGCGTACCCAAAAAGAGTTTTTGTTAATGAAGGGTTACGAGCAACTGAACTAATAAAAGAACCGAAAACAATTCCAATCCCAGCACCTGCTCCTGCTAATGCGATAGTAGCACACCCAGCTCCAATTAATTTTGCACCTTCTGCCATAAATTCTACCTTTTTTTATACCTACAAATATTTTCTGAATTTGTTTAATTACTAAACAACATGTATGTTTTTAGGGTTTTTAGACACGACGTCTTTTTTTTCGACGGCATCCGTTAAACGCTCTGGCGGAGAGTTCTTGGATTTGTAAAATTTTAATTTTGTGGTTAAAAACAGTTTTTAAAGATGCGTCTTTAGCATAACCTACTCCACGGAACTTTACTGACAGTTTATCAATAGAATTTTGTGCGCAAAAAGAAAGAACTTTTTCTGTTGCAGCTTGTGCAGCATAACTTGAAGCTTTTTTCGATCCTTTAAAACCTAAATTCCCACTGGACACACAAGATAAAGTGTTCCCTTCCAAGTCAGTTAAATTAATAAAAGTGTTGTTTAATGTGGTTGAGATACATAAAATACCAGTTTGTTGAATTTTTTTTTTCTCAATCATAGCTACATTTTTTTTTTATGGCCGAACTAATTTTTTTGCACTTTTTGCATTTGTATGTGTTCGTTGGCCCCGCAAAGGTAAATGTTGGGTAACACGGAGTCCTTTATAACAACCAATTTGAATAAATCGCTCAAAGTTCCCTTTTACTTGTTTTTTTAACTCATTTTCTGTTAAATAGTAATACTGTACAATTCGACTCAGTTTATCAATTTGTTCTACTGATAAATTACCAACTTGTAGGTTTGTTTGGAAGCCTAATTGGTCGCAAATTTGGTTTGCAAGAAAAGAATTAATTCCATAAATTTTTTTTAGCTCCTTTCGAACCAAACATGAAGAGTTCATTTTTTTCTGGAGTAAAAATACCATATAAAAACTATTTTTTTTTACCTTCCTTTAGAGACAATTTCGTATGTGCAAGTTTCAAACCTTTCCCTTTATAAGAATCAGGAACTTTTAATGATTGGAGTTGAGCAGCAATTTGGTAAAGCCTTTTTTTATCAATTCCAAATAAACAAATTGTATTTGCTTTGGGTAAGAAGACTTGCACATCAGTTGGTACAATGAAATCTACTCCATGGCTAAAGCCTACTTTTAATTGAAGGATATTTTTTACTAATTGAACTTTATACCCAATACCGATGCATTCAAGTGTAACTAAAAATCCTTGACTTAACCCAGTAAAATATTGTGAAATAAGGGAGGTTAATGAATTTAGTAAAATTTTGCCTTTTGGTTGAGTTGTACTAATATTTAATAATTGGCCTGTTGGAGCATTTGGCTCAATAGCGAAGAAACATTCACCTAATGTATCATGTTTTTTTAAATCTAAAGAAATTTTCCCTAATGGCCCTGTAAAAATTAAATTAGAATTTTCGAGACTTACATGAATCTTCGAAGGGATCTTTACTAATTGGTTAGTAATTTGGATAGATTTCATCTTTAATTTTTCTTTTTCTAAACTAAAACACTTGGCAAAGAACCTCTCCTCCAATTTTGTATTCAAACGCTTTTGCGCTTGGTAAAATCCCTTTGGAGGTAGATACAAGAACAATACCTAACCCTTGTTGATACAAGTTTAATCGATTCCATGGTTTATACACACGTTGGCTTGAACGTGAAACTTGTTTTAATTCGTGAATTGCAGGGCCCCCATCAATGTATTTTAAAATAATTAAAATAGTTTGATTGTTTTTTTGGATACCTTGGATATAACCATGAACTAAAAGAACGTTTAAAATATTCCAACAAAAATTCGAGTAAGGGACAAGAACAATTTGTTTTCTTGCAAGTTGCCCATTTCGTAAAGTTGTAAACATTTGACTCAAAAGTTTCATTAATATAGATATTTTTTACCAACTAGATTTTGTGGTTCCTTGGAGTTGACCTTTTGCTAACAATTGGCGAACCCAGATCCTAGACATTTTAAACTTTCGCAGTACTCCTCGACTGCGACCTGAAAAAACACATCTTTGTACAACTTGAGTTGTACTAGATTTTTTTGGTAAAGCATGTAATTTTAAAATATACTCGTACCTTAGTTTTTGGGGTAAAGATTGGTTTTGAATTAAAGCTTTAAAAAATTTTCTTTGAATTTCTAACTTTTGGACTGCCCGACGCTTTGCCGAGTCTTTTTTGTCAAAATTCGCCATGCAATTGACTTTTTTAAAATACCGGGAATTGGAAACTGCTTACGAGAACTTTTGTATGCTGCACAGTTTTACCCGTTGTAGAAATACTACAAGAGCAACCTTCAAGAAAATCAAAAAGATCTGTATTACTTTGGATTTCGTTACATTTTAAAAATGAATCAAGTCCAAAATCTACTCTGTTCTGTTCAACTTTTGCAATATTTGTTTGTGTTTGTGTTTGCATTCTTGGGAACATCTCAAGGCATGCCTTGGTAAAAAACTGATTGAAAGCTTCTTTTCGGAGAGTTACGAAACACCCGATTGGGGAATTTTTTTTTACATGAAAACTTGCAATGGATTTTGTAGACCGTAAAATGTTTGGTCTTTGTCCAGTCCAAAGAAGCAGGGCGACAAAATAAGGTAACATTACAAGTTTTTCAGCATGAATAAACTGATTTGTTAAACTAATATGAGCTTTTAACAGTTTTGGGCATTCATGGATTGTGTTAACATCAAGTTTTAAAACCATATCTCTCATTACAAGCTGCTCAGAAAATTGAAAATTAGTCATTCCGTTTCGACTTTTTTAAATAGATTAAATACTGAAGGATGATAAAGCTAAAACTTTACTTAAATTTTTGCTACGGAGTTCATAAGGTACCAAACTCTGGATACGTGTTCCAACTGGAGACATCTGCGCAGACAGAAGTGCGGCTGTATTTCGTTGAAATTTCAACGAACTCCCATCCTTACGATAAAGTGGAGCTTTTGTTTCTAGAATAACTGCTTTAAAAATTTGACCCTTTTTTACCTTTTGGGTTTGTTTTTTATTAAGTTCTTTTACAGTTACAAGAATGAACTCACCAATTCCACCAATTCGTTGTTTTTTTTTATTTAAAACTTTAATACATACGACTTTTTTTGCTCCAGAGTTATCTGCTACATGCAGTTGTGAACCTACTTGGATCATAGACCATAATTTTTTTTTAAATACTCTCGATAAACTGAGTTTTGAGACAAAGTTTTTGTTGAGCAAGTTGGACAGCTTGGGCAGCTAACTGAGCAGGAATTCCGTTTAATTCGAATAAAATTTGACCTTTTTTCACAGGACAAACCCAATGGTTAATAGACCCTTTACCTTTACCCATCCTAACTTCGGCTGGTTTTTTGCTAACCCCTAAATCTGGGAAAACTCGGATCCAAATTTGACCAGTTCTTTTAAGTTTTCGGGTCATGGCACGCCGTGCTGCTTCAATGCAAGCTGCAGAAAGGCGTCCGCAGTCTAAAGCTTGAATGCCATACATCCCAAAATTTAAGCTTTGCTTTTTAATCCCACTAACTTTTCGTTTTTGAAATTTTCTAAATTTTGTTTTTTTTGGTTGGAGCATTTAATAGTTTTTTTTTAAGATCTGTAACAAATCCAAACTTTTACGCCTAAAATACCAAAGTTTGTAGAAGCTTTTGCCTCTGCATAATCCACTTTAGACGAAAAAACGTGTAAAGAAATTTTGCCAAATTTTGTTACTTCAGTTTTTGCCATTTCTACACCTTGTAATCTCCCCGAACATGAAATTTTAAACCCTTCAATAGTTGGATCTTTTTTTAAAAGAGTTTGAACAGTCCGAAAAATCTGTTTTACTGGTTTTTGTTGCTCAAGTGATCGGGCAATTGATTCAGAAAGAAATTTCGCACTTTTTGTTAGAGAATTTACTTTTACTGGCAACCAAACCATTTTTGTATTTGAATACTTTCCAGCAAGGTTCTCAATATGATTCATATAAAATTTCACATGGTTAATCACATTGGATTTTTGACCGTTAAATTTTTGAAAAAAAATAGGATTTTGACTCCCACTTTTTTCTTCAATAAATGACTGAAAAATAGTTTTTTTTAGAAATTTGTCCCATTCCAATTGATTGGGTAAAAATGGCCAACGCTGAGATCTAATCGTTTGAAAAAAAAGTGTTGGTTCCAAATTCATCATTTTTTTTGTGAGTCTTTCATCAAAAATCCTGGGAGAACAAAAAAATGTGTGAACTTTAGATGTTGCAGGGAACTTTTGACAATAGGTTTGTGTGGCTTTGGTTCCAACTTGTGCAAAAACTTGATCAAAAAAAGTTTGCAGTTGTAGCTGATTGTGCAAAGTTTGGGAATACAATTTATTTGTATACCAAGAGGCTGTGAAATTTTTGTTTGTTTGTAGCCTTAGTGCAATTGGAGAAATTTTTTGTCCCATATATTATTTTCTTTTCTCTTTTTTTTTATGCATTGGTTTTTTCCTTGTCAGCGCAAATTCACCAAATTTATGGCCAATCATCATTTCTTGCACTTGAAGTTCTACAAATGATTTCCCATTATGAATTAAAAATGTTTTTCCAACAAATTGGGGCAAAATTGAAGAAGCTCTTGACCAAATAACTTTTGTTTTTGATGAGAATACTTTTGGGTCAACAAAAGGGCCTTTCGACAGAGATCGTGTCATAAATTTTTGTATTTTTGCAAAAGTGGCGTAATTTGGTAGCCGCGTTACCTTGAGGTGGTAATAAACCTTGTTTGTGTGGGTTCAAGTCCCACCTTTTGCAATTTAAACACTTGTATGCGCTTTAAAACTACACTTTAGTTGAATTCCATCAAGTTTAAGGAGTTTGATGCCATCTAAAATAATTAAAAATGCAAGCGGATTTTTAATTTTAGTTAATCGGATACAAACTTGACAAGTCTTTAGTTGGACTTGTTCCCGAGATTTTTTATTTACGTGAGGTGACCTCAGTAAAGTATATTTTTTTAATTGCGTTGGTAAAGGTTGGACCGTAAGGTTCCAATCTTGCGATGTTTTTCTTTTCAGTGTTTCAGCAAAAAAAATCACAAGTTGAGAAGCTTTTGTCACTAGCACTTGCTCGTGAGATTTCAAAACCAATTGAATTTCCATAAAAATAATGTTTTTGCAGCCTACGGCCGGATTTGAACCGGGGACCTTTCCCTTACCATAGGAATGCTCTGCCAACTGAGCTACGAAGGCATTGGAGATGACCGGATTTGAACCGGTAACTTTATGCTTGCAAAGCATACATTCTGCCAATTGAAGTACATCCCCAAAAGTTTCATAGATACTGGAGAAAATGGGATTCGAACCCATGATACAATATAATTGTACGTTGATTTAGCAAACCAAAGCCTTCAGCCACTCAGCCATTTCTCCACAAAAAGATTTAGATTATGTTATTTGAACAAAAAAAACTAAAAAATTTCACATTGAATTTTGGTCCCCAGCATCCAGCTGCTCATGGTGTATTACGGCTTGTTCTTGAAATGAACGGTGAAGTCGTCGAACGAGCGGATCCCCATATTGGTCTTTTACACCGAGGTACTGAAAAGTTAATTGAATACAAAAACTATATTCAAGCGTTACCGTATTTCGACCGGTTGGATTATGTTTCAATGATGGCTCAAGAACATGCTTATTCTCTAGCAGTAGAAAATCTTTTAGACTGCCCAGTCCCGCAAAGAGCCCAATATATTAGAGTTTTATTCTCTGAAATTACTCGATTATTAAATCATTTACTAGCGTTAGGTTGCCATGCAATGGATGTAGGTGCTCTTACACCATTTTTATGGGCTTTTGAGGAACGTGAAAAGTTAATGGAATTTTATGAGCGAGTATCTGGTGCGAGACTACATGCATCATATGTTCGACCTGGCGGGGTTGCCCAGGATTTACCTCATGGATTATGTGATGATATTCACACATTTTGCCAAACCTTTGCTTCTAGAATTGATGAAATGGAAGAAATGTTAACCCAAAACCGAATCTGGAAGCAACGTTTAGTTGACATTGGAACTGTAACAGCAAAAGATGCAATTGCTTATGGATTCTCTGGGGTAATGCTTCGTGGGTCTGGTGTTGCTTGGGACCTTAGAAAAACCCAACCTTATGAGGTATACGACTCATTAAATTTTGATATCCCAGTTGGATCTCAAGGTGATTGCTATGACCGCTATCTAATTCGAATTGAAGAAATGAGACAAAGTCTTAGACTGATTGCCCAATGCTTAAATAAACTTCCCCAAGGACTTGTGAAAGTTGATGACAAAAAAATTTCACCACCTTCAAGAAAACATATGAAAGAATCCATGGAATCTTTAATCCACCACTTTAAATTATTTACAGAAGGTTTTGTTGTTCCTGCGTCGGAAACATACGTAGGTGTTGAAGCACCTAAAGGTGAATTTGGTGTTTATTTAGTAAGTAATGGCACCAATAAACCGTACCGATGTAAAATCCGTGCCCCGGGTTTTGTTCATTTACAAGCCCTTGATTTTATGGTAAAACATCATTTACTTGCAGACGTTGTAACAATCATTGGGACCCAAGATATTGTATTTGGTGAAGTAGATCGATAATTTTGATTATTTAGTTCGGGAAAAACGGGATTTGAACCCGCACCAACCGGCGTGACAGGCCGGGACTCTACCAACTAAGCTACTTTCCCTTAAAATTAGGTGTTAACGGATTCGAACCGCTGACATTTTCGGTGTAAACGAAATGCTCTACCAACTGAGCTAAACACCCAAAAAAATAAGTTTTATGATTGAATATGTACCAATTTTGTTGTACATTTTTGTAAGTGCTTTACTTTCTGGATTAATCCTTAGCTTATCTTTCTTTGTTGCTACGCAAAAACCTGACCCAGAAAAAACGTCGGCTTACGAATGTGGATTTGATCCATTTGAAGATGCAAGAGCAAAATTTGATATTAGATTTTACTTAGTTGCAATCTTATTTATTATTTTTGATTTAGAAGTTACATTTTTATTCCCATGGGCTATTTCTTTAAGAAATATCGATTTATTCGGGTTCTGGACAATGATGATTTTTTTAATTATTTTAACTATTGGATTTGTCTATGAATGGCGCAAAGGTGCATTAGAATGGGAATAAAAGTCAAAGAGATTGGGAGACGAGCTCGTCTCCCAAATTTTTGACTTGGTTTATGCTTTAAATTGTTTAGTAAATTTATCACATAACTCAGCAAGTTTCGACATTGTTTGATCAGATAACGATCCTTCAGATTTAATTGTTTGTAATAAAGAAGAATCAACAGTTTTTAATAACCCTTCTTCATATGAAGCAATCTGTGACACTTCTAATGAGTCTAAATACCCTTTAGTTGCAGCAAAAATAACTACAACTTGTTGTTCTACACTCATTGGCACAAATTGGCCTTGCTTTAAAACTTCAGTCAATCTTGATCCACGATTTAATAAATATTGGGTTGCTGCATCTAAATCTGATCCAAATTGGGCAAATGCTGCAACTTCACGGTACTGGGCGAGTTCAAGTTTTAATGAACCTGACACTTGCTTCATAGCTTTAAGTTGAGCAGCTGATCCAACTCGACTTACAGATAAACCTACGTTAATCGCTGGTCGAATTCCTTTGAAAAACAATTCCGTTTCTAAAAAGATTTGTCCATCAGTAATTGAAATTACATTCGTAGGAATATAAGCAGATACGTCACCTCCTTGTGTCTCTACAACTGGAAGAGCTGTCATTGATCCACCACCTACTTCATCAGACATTTTTGCTGATCGTTCTAGTAAACGTGAGTGTAAATAGAAAACATCCCCTGGGAAAGCTTCACGACCAGGCGGCCTTCTAAGGAGAAGAGACATTTGTCTGTACGCAACGGATTGTTTACTTAAATCATCATAAATAATTAAAGCGTGCATTCCATTATCTCTAAAATATTCTGCCATTGCGCACCCTGAATAAGGTGCAAGAAACTGAAGTGGGGCAGGATCCGATGCTGTCGCTGCTACAATAATTGAGTAGTCTAAAGCATTTCTATCTTGAAGAACTTTTACAAGTTGGGCTACAGTTGAACGTTTTTGTCCTACAGCTACATAAACACAATACAGTTTTTTTGATTCATCGTTTGACTCATTAATAGATTTTTGATTCAAAATTGTATCAATTGCAATTGCTGTTTTCCCAGTTTGGCGATCTCCAATAATAAGCTCACGTTGACCACGACCAATTGGTACAAGACTGTCAACTGCTTTTAATCCAGTTTGCATTGGTTCATGCACAGATTTTCTAGCAATAATTCCAGGAGCTTTTAATTCAACACGTCGAGGGGTTACATTAGGGATTGGGCCTTTCCCATCAATTGGGTTTCCTAACCCATCCACTACACGTCCAAGCATACCTTTTCCAACTGGGACATCTACAATAGATCCAGTTCTTTTTACGATGTCACCTTCACGAATATTTGTGTCACTTCCGAAACAAACAATTCCTACATTGTCGTTTTCTAGATTAAGCGCCATTCCTTTAATTCCACTGTCAAATTCAACCATTTCTCCAGATTGAATTTTATTTAATCCATAAACACGCGCAATCCCATCTCCAACTGAAAGAACCCTTCCAATTTCGTCAATATTTAAATCTGAATAATGGTTTGAAATACGTTGCTCAAGTAAATTTGATAATTCCATTGCTGAAAGACTCATAAATATGTATTTTTTTTGATTTTTACCAATTGGTTAGTTAAATACTTCAATAAAATAATTAAAATTTTTGCGGGATTACTTCCCAAGGACTTCGAAATTCAAATTTTCTGAATTGTTGAGCAAGTTCAACCGGCTCAGCAATTACTCTTTTTTTCGAATCATCATACTTAAACTCAAGATACCCTGAAAGTGGGAAATCTTTCCTTAAAGGGTGGCCTTCAAAACCATAATCTGTAAGAATTCTTCTTAAATCAGGATGGTTTAAAAAACAAATTCCAAACATATCCCAAGTTTCCCTTTCAAACCAATTAGCAGAAGGGAAAAGATGTGTAACTGAGTCAATTGGGGTTGTTTCAGCACTTTTAACTTTTACCCTAATTCTCTGATTTTGTTGAAGACTCAATAAGTGATAAACAACTTCAAATCGAGAACTTCTTGAAGGATAATCAACAGCAGTTAAATCGACTAACATTTTAAACTGAGTTGTTGAGTGTTGTTGCAAAGTTTCAAGCACTGGAAGAATAAAAGATGCATTTTTTAATACAATTGTAAGTTCTCTAGACTTGATAACTACTTTTTGAACCCATTTTGGAAAAAGAAGCAAGAGTGAACTGTTCATGATTCAAACCATTTTTTTACAATAAATAACTAGTTTTACCTGTTATACCAAAGAAGAGTGGTTTTGTTCTGCGCAATTTTCTTCTGCAGTTGTAACAAACCGTAAAGCAAAGCTTCAGCGGTTGGTGGGCATCCAGGTACGTAGATATCAACAGGAACAATACGATCACACCCTCTAACTACTGAGTATGAATAGTGATAATAACCTCCACCATTTGCGCAAGATCCCATAGAAATTACCCACCTAGGCTCAGGCATTTGATCATAGACTTTTCTGAGTGCTGGGGCCATTTTATTTGTGAGTGTGCCTGCCACAATCATTACATCTGATTGCCGTGGACTTGGACGAAAAATCATTCCAAATCGATCTAAATCATATCGAGCTGCTCCTGTATGCATCATTTCAACTGCGCAACAAGCTAAGCCAAAAGTCATCGGCCAAAGAGATCCTTGACGGGCCCAGTTAATTAAGCCATCAACTTTCGAAATAATGTATTCACTAGAAGAGGCTTGACGGTTAGAAAAACTTGATTCCATAACACAAGATTTTTTCGCCTTCTCTCCCAACTGAATAAAAACATTCGTTGGCATAGAGAAAACATTTATGAAAAAAAAGACTATATGACAACTTTTGAAGATCCAATTTTGCTTTTTTTGCAATTTAAAAGTTTTCAAACGAATCAAATGAATGATTTTAAAGCAAAACTTTCGAAAATTGACCCAAATGTAAGTTTACACCTTGCAAATAAATTCAGCAATTTTCCCTATTTTTGTAAAAGTTCAACATTTATTTTAAGTTTACCAAAGGTATCTTACTTAGAACAAATTTTTGTTGACGAGGAATTAAAAGAAAATAGTTTTATTGGACTAAAGTTTACCCAACTAGAATGTATTTTAGTTGGAGTAATTTTTCAAAATAAAAAGGTTGATTTAGACCAAGTGAAAAAATTATTTAAACTTAATTTATCCAGTTTTCAAATGTTGACTACATTAGCAAAAACAAATAGACTTGTTCCATTTTTAAAATCACGCCTAACTTTTCTTCCAATTCTCTTAAAGGCGAATAACGGGAATTGAACCCGTATTTCCAGAGTCACAGTCTGATACTTTGACCAATTAAGTTATATTCACCATGAAAGGTTAGAGACGGAATTGAACCGTCATTCTAAGATTTGCAATCTTATACATTACCATTATGTTATCCAACCAAAAACGTTGTTTCTTTTATGAATTGCCTTAGCTTTTTAACTTGCTCGACGCTTTTGTTTTTATTAGGAATTTGGGGGATTTTCTTCA
>PBRS01000032.1 GCA_002726005.1 Rhodobiaceae bacterium | reverse complement strand
CTTACTCCATTAAAAAGAGTTTTATTTTTATTCTTTTCTAATTTATCCGTATCAATATTTTTAATTTTTACTTTAACATTATTTGATATACCTCCATGTGTAAGAGCCTCAAATAAAGATTTATATGCATCATTTAAATCTAAATATTTTCCAACAACACCAATTGTAACTTCTCCAATTGGTTTACGAATTCTATCAACCACTTTATTCCATTTTCTTAAGTTTGATTTTGGAAAAGTATTTTTTCCTAACGCATTTAAAACAGCAACATCCAAACCATTAACCTTTAAATCCTTAGGAACTGCATAAATAGTATCTACATCAATGGCTTGAATTACTGAGTCTTCATCGACATTACAAAAAACTGAAATTTTTCTTATATCAGATTTTGAAATTTTTCTATCACACCTACAAACGAGTATATCAGGCTGAATACCGATTGATCTTAATTCTTTAACAGAGTGCTGAGTAGGTTTCGTTTTAACTTCTCCAGCGGCACTAATATATGGGACAAGAGTTAAATGAAGGAAACATGTCGTATTTTTTTTTAACTCATTACTTAACTGTCTAATAGCCTCAAAAAAAGGTAACCCCTCTATATCGCCAACTGTTCCACCAATTTCACATAAACAAAAATCTATATTTTCATTGTTGGAAAGTATAAATTCTTTTATTTCATCAGTAACATGAGGAATGATTTGAACTGTTCTTCCTAGATAATCACCTTTTCTTTCCTTGCTAATAATTCTCTTGTAAATTTGACCAGTTGTAATGTTATCGTTAATTGATGCGGGAACATTAGTAAATCTTTCATAATGTCCTAGATCAAGGTCAGTTTCTGCACCATCATCTGTAACAAAGACTTCACCGTGTTGGAATGGATTCATTGTACCTGGATCAACATTAAGATATGGATCAAGTTTTTTAATTTTTACATTAAAACCCCTTGATTGCAGAAGAGCACCTAGTGCAGCTGATGTGAGTCCTTTTCCTAATGAAGATGCCACGCCACCAGTTATAAAAATATACTGTGTCATGGAAGTAAATTATAACAAATAGAAAAGAAATTACAAAGATAAAGATATATTAATTTAGATCAGGTAATTCATTAATGTTTTCGTCTAAATCTAGATTAATTTGAGGGAGATTATCAGGGGCAATATTATCAACAATTGATGAGTTTTGATTTGAACTTGATAATAAGGCAAGTGATAGGCTGGTTATAAAAAAAATAGTAGCAAATACGGCAGTTAGTTTTGATAATACATTTCCTGCAGCTCTTCCGGACATAAAGTCTCCTGAACCACCAATTCCAAGACCACCACCCTCAGATCTCTGCAAAAGCACTAGAACTATCAAAATGATAGCAATAATAAGATGAATAACTAAAATAAAACTCAACATAATATGTATGCTTTTAAACGATGATTAAAAATATTTCAAATCATTAAATAAATTGCTTAAGAATCGATTTCATATCTTTTATTTTCAAGCTAGCTCCACCGATCAATGCTCCGCTAACATTATTTAAAGATAATATAGAAAAAACATTTTTTGCGTTAACTGAACCCCCATAAAGAATTCTAATTTTTTTTGATCTTTTTCCGTATAAGTCTTCAAGTTTTTTAGAAATATAATCGTGAACCTCCTCAATATCAGAATATTCTGGAACCAAACCAGTTCCAATAGCCCAAATTGGTTCGTAAGCAATCTCTAATAGATTTGGATTTATGTTATTTTTTAAAGCCCCCTTTAATTGATTTCCTAAAACTCTTAATGTCTTTGATTGCTTTCTATCTGATAAGCTTTCTCCAATACATAAAATTGCCTTTATTTTATTTTTCTGAATATTTAATATTTTCTTATTTAAAAGATTATTGTTTTCATTATGGTGCAATCTTCTTTCTGAGTGACCAATAATGCAATAAGAGGCTTTTAAATCATTTAACATATTTGAAGAAATCTCACCTGTATAAGCACCATTCTCGTGCTCACTACAATCTTGCGCACCAATTTCAATATTAGATTTTTTAGTAAGTTGGCAAAATCTATCAATTAGTGTAAATGGAGGGCATATAAGAATATCAACTTTCTTAGTTAATTTTTTTGAATGAAATTTCAATAAATTTTTAATAAAAGAAATATCTTTTTTCTCACCATTTAATTTCCAATTTCCTGCTATTAGTAATTTTTTCGACATTATTTTTTATCCTACATTATATAATTATAATATAAGCTATTTCTTGCGTTTTTGTTAACAGAAGATACATTAAGCAAAAATTAGTTTTACAAATAATTGAAGGTAAAGATTTATGTTAGATTTATTAAGAAGAAATGCTTCTGGGCCATTTGGGCTTACACTAATAATATTGCTTGTTCTTGCATTTTCAGTCTGGGGTATAGGTGATATTTTCAGAAATTACGATGTAGGAACTTTAGCTCGAATAGGAGATAGAGAGGTAGACTCACAAGAATTTTTATTTCGCTACAATAGAGAAATCAATAGAATATCAAATGAATTAGAAAGATTTGTCTCTAATGAGGAAGCAAGAGATTCTGGAATAGATGTTCAGATTTTATCGAATCTTTTAGTTGAAAAGACTCTTAATTCTTCTGCAGATAGAATGAAATTAAGGCCTTCAGATAATTCCCTTACCGAGAGACTAAAGAATACTAACTCTTTTAAAAATGCATTTAACCAGTTTGATAAAAATGTATTTAATCAAGTTTTAAGGCAAAACGGAATAACGGAGGATCTTTTCTTCAGTATGGAAAGAGACTCTATTGCTCAAACTCAAATATATAGTGCGTTATTTGGAAATTTAAATATATCTAAAGAATTTAGTAATTTAATTTATAGATTTCAAAATGAAGATAGAAATGTCGAATATTTAGTTCTCAATACAAATACGGAAAATATAGACGCATATGAAATTAATAATGAAGAATTACTTAATCACTATAATAGCAATAGAGATAATTATAAATCAGAATCTAAAAGAGATTTTACCTTAATATCACTCTTAAAATCAGAATTAAGTTCGCTTATTGAAGTTGAAGAAGACATTATTAGAGAGATATATGAGAACAATTTAGGCGATTATGAAACACCAGAAAAAAGAACATATTATGTTATCCCTTTTAATTCTTCTGAAGAAGTGAATTTAGCTTTGAATAATTTTGAAGAAAATACTGATATAAATAATATTATAGTTTCGAGAGGGCTTTCAGTAGAAGATGTTCTGCAATCATCGCTTTCATTAGAAGAAGGTTTAAATGACGCTATTTCTAATAAAGCTTTTGAAGTAGATATAAATATATTAACCGGTCCAGTCCCAGGTCCTTTTGGCCCAACTTTAATTTATGTTACACAGATAGAGTCATCCTTTAAAAAAACTTTTTTAGAGGTAAAAGAAAAAATAGAGCAAAATTATAAATCTGAAGTAACTCAAGATAAGATATATGAAATTTATAATGTTATTGAAGATCAAAGAGCTGAAGGTTTAACTTTTGAGGAAATAGCAGTAGAAAATAATTTAAAGCTCTCTCAATATTCATCTGTTAATAATAATGGAAGTAACTTCAACAACTCAAATATAGACTTAACTTTAAGAAATTCAATTATTGAGACCATATTTGATTCAGATATAGGTCTTGAGTTGGACCCTCTTGAAGACCAAAATGGTAATGTTATTTTCATAAGGATAGATAATATTGATGAAGAAAGATTTCTTAATTTTGATAACATTCAAAATGAAGTTAGATTAGATATTATCAATCAACGTCAAAAGGAAGAATTAGAAGATAAATCATTGCAATATTTAAATGATATAAATAATAAAAATAATAATTTAGAACAGATTGCAGATAACCTTAATGTTGCAATACTAACAAGAGACAATCTAAGTCGGTATTCTTTTGATGAAGTATTTTCTAGGTCTGCAGTACAAGAAATATTTAAAACCAATGTAAATAAGCCATTTAAGGCAAATGTTGGTATTGGCGATAGTATAATTATTGGCTTGGTGACAAAAATTTCAATACGGGAACAAAAAGAAGTTGATATTGTAACTCTAAATCAACAGAATGAGGATAATCTAAAAAACGAACTTTTATTTACCCTAACCGAGGAATTACAAAAAGAATTATCAAGTGAAGTTTATCCTGAAAGATTAGATTTTTTATTTGAAACTATAAATGCTCAAGGGTCATTTTAAAAAATGGAAAAAAAACTTTCCATTGATCATAAAGATTTTAAGAAAAATTATAACTCAAAAGAACCTCAATTAATCATTTTAAAATTTAGTTCAGATTTTGTGGACCCTGTTAACAGCTTTATGAAGATATCTGATGATATGGAAAATAGCTTTCTTTTTGAATCATTAAAAGATGGTGATTTAAGCGGCAGATATTCTGTTATTGGTATAAAACCAGACAAAATTTTGAAAATCACAAATAAAACATCCAAAATATATATAAATAATAATATTGAAGAAGTTATTGATAATAACCCAATAGAAGCAATTAGGAATTTTATCAACAGTAGTTTAATAAAAAAGAATGATGATATTCCTTCGATAGCATCAGGCATATTTGGCTATATTGGTTATGATTTTGTAGCAAACATTGAAGATCTTCCAAAAGAAAAAATTGATGAACTTGGTGTTCCTGATAGTATTTTATTAAGGCCTTCAATAACAGTTGTCTTTGATAAAGAATTAAAAGAAATCCTGATATGTAAAGCAGTTTGGTATGCTGATAATGTTGATGCAGATAATGCATATAATTTTGTTCTTGATGAATTAAATAAAATTAAGGATAAAATTAAGTCTGATAAAATTATTAAATTAAAAAGAGAACAAAAAGAGTTAGGAGAAATCAAGTCCAATTTTACTAAAGAACAATATTTTGAAAATGTTAGAAAAGCTCGAGAATATATCAAAGCCGGTGATATTTTTCAGGTTGTACCTAGCCAAAGATTATCTGTTGAATTTAAAGCGCATCCATTTTTACTATATGAGTCTTTAAGAAGAATTAACCCATCTCCTTATATGTATTATATAAAGTTTAAAGACTTTTATATTGTAGGGTCTAGTCCTGAAACCTTAGTTAAAGTTGAAAAAAATAAAGTTATAATTAAACCAATTGCAGGAACAAGACTTAAAGAAAAAGGAAAAGAAAATGAAATAAAGGAGTCTTTGTTGTCTGATCCTAAAGAATTAGCAGAACATTTAATGCTCCTTGATCTAGGAAGAAATGATATTGGAAAAGTTTCAAAAATTGGCTCAATAAATGTAAAAGACTCATTTCAAATTCAAGAAACATCAAATTTATATCACATCTATTCTACCGTTGAAGGTGAATTAAACCTTAAAGAGGACAGAGTAACGGCTTTATGTGCAGGCTTTCCAGCTGGAACGGTTACTGGAGCCCCTAAAATTAGGGCCATGGAAATAATTAATGAAATTGAAGACAGAAAAAGAGGAATATATTCTGGAGCAGTTGGTTATTTTTCATCCTTTGGCGATATGGATACAGCTATCGCCTTAAGAACAGCAATTATAAAAAATAATAAAATGTATGTTCAGGCTGGAGGAGGAGTTGTTTATGACTCTGATGAAGAGTATGAATTCAATGAGACATTAAATAAAGCTCAAGCATTGTTTTCGGCTGCAAGGGATGTTTTTGATGAAAAGAGCAAGAAATGATTATTCTAATTGATAATTATGATAGCTTTACATGGAATATATATCATTTCCTTGGTGATTTAGGGCAAGATGTTAAAGTTATTAGAAATGATAAATCAGATATTAATGAGCTAATAGATCTAGATCCAAAAGGATTTGTAATCTCTCCAGGGCCTGGAGAGCCAAGTAGCGCTGGAATAAGCGTTGAATTAGTTAATGAATGTATTAAATCTAATATTCCTTTACTTGGCGTTTGCCTTGGTCATCAAGCAATTGCATACGCGCTTAAGGGAAATATTATTAGAGCAAAGAACATATTTCATGGTAAAATTTGTGAAATAATTACAGATGAAAAAGGTATATTTACTAATTTACCTAAAAATTTTAACGCTACAAGGTATCATTCATTAGTTGTTGAAGAAGACTCGCTTCCTAGCGATCTTCATGTGTCTGCTAGAACTAAACAAGGAACAATAATGGGAATCCGACACAAGAATAATATTATTGAAGGTATTCAATTTCACCCTGAAAGCATTGCTACCGACTTTGGTCACAAAATACTTGAAAATTTCTTGAGGCTTATTAAATGAGTGAATTCAGAGACATCTTAATTAAAATTGAAAAATTTAAATCTTTAAGCAAAGAGGATACAAAATTTGCCTTTAATTTCATTTTAGATGGAAAGGCCAATGAACTTGAAATAGAAGAATTTTTAATAGGTTTAAATGATAAAGAAATAACTGTAGATGACATTTTAGCTGGCGTTGAAGTTTTGAGAGAAAAATCAACAAAAGTAAATGTTCCAATCAATGCAATTGATACATGCGGAACTGGTGGTGATAAATCTGGTACATATAATATCTCTACTGCCGCAACATTTGTAGCCGCTGGAGCCGGAAGCATAATTGCAAAACATGGAAATAGAGCACTATCGTCAAAATCTGGATCTTCTCAAGTCTTAGAAGAATTAGGAATTAATATAAATATCAACTCAGAAAAAATATCAAATTGTATAAATAAATCAAATATTGGCTTCATGTTTGCCCCTAATCATCATTCTGCAATGAAATATGTAGGGCCGGTCAGGCAAAAATTAAATATAAGAACAATATTTAATCTTTTAGGTCCCCTAATTAATCCGGGAAATGTAAAAAAACAATTAATTGGCGTATTTGATAAGAAATGGTTAACCCCCCTAGCAAAAACTTTACAAGAATTAGGTTCTACAGATGTTATGTTGGTTTGTGGTTCGGATGGTCTAGATGAAATTACTACTACTTCAGAGACTTATATCGCTGAATTAAAGAATAAAGAAATTACTAATTACACAATTAAGCCTGAAGATTTTGGAATTAATAGAGCTAATCCCGATGAATTAATTGGCGATACCCCCAAAGTAAATGCACAAAAAATTTTAAAACTTCTAGATGGTGAAAAAGATGCTTTTAGAGATATAGTTGTCCTAAACTCGGCAGCAGCAATTTATATTTCTGGTATTGCAGATAGTATTGAACATGGATTAGAGTTTGCAAATTGTTCAATTGATAATGGTAACGCCAAAGCATCACTTGAAAAACTTGTTAAGGCCTCAAATGAAAACTAATATTCTTGATAAGATCCTAGATTATAAAATTAATGAAGTTAGAGAGAGAAAAATTAATTTTTCTCAAGATGACATAATTAATTTAATTAAAGATAATAAAAAAACACTTGGCTTTCGAGATAAGCTTATCGAAAAAAACGATAAAGGTTTTCCCGGTATTATTGCGGAAGTAAAAAAGGCAAGTCCTTCAAAAGGAATTATTAAACAGAATTTCAACCATATTGATATTGCTAAAGATTATGAAACTGGAAATGCAGCATGTATATCAGTATTAACGGACTTTCCATCTTTTCAAGGGAAACTCGAATTTTTAAAAGATATAAGAGATAATGTTAATCTACCTTTACTTAGAAAAGATTTTATGATCGATCCATATCAAGTTTATGAAGCAAGACTTTATGGCGCTGATTGCATATTAATAATCATGAAAATGGTTGGGCAGGATATAGCCAATGAAATTTACAAAACAGCAAAAAAAATGAATATGGATGTAATTTTTGAGATAAATAATGAAAGTGAATTAAATAGAGCTCTTGATTTAGAGCCCAAAATTATAGGAATTAATAATAGAGATCTAAGAACTTTTAAAACCGACATTAATAATAGCGTTAATCTTTCCAAAAAAATCAATAAAGAAATTACAATAATAAGTGAGTCTGGAATATCTAAAAGAGAAGACATTGAATTACTTTTTGAAAATGATATAAAAAATTTTCTCATTGGAGAAAGCATTATGAAATCATCTAATATTATTAATGAATTAGAATTATTAACTGGAAAATTTTCATGAAAAAATTAAGCCATATAAATGATAAGGGCGAAGCAAATATGGTTGATATCACTGCTAAAAAAGAATCTAAAAGAGAAGCAACTGCAACAGGATCTATAATCCTAAGTAAAATGGCTCTAAATGAAATTAAAAAAGAAAATATCTCTAAAGGAAATGTTTTAAATACTGCAAGAGTAGCTGGTATTATGGCTGCTAAGCAAACATCAGATTTAATTCCTCTTTGCCATCCTATTCCTATTGAATCTATAAAAATTGATTTTGATATTGAAGAAGATAACATCAATGTCACAGCAATAGTTTCTACAACAAATAAAACCGGAGTAGAAATGGAAGCACTAATGGCGGTAAATATGGCTTGTCTAACCATTTATGACATGATCAAAAGTATAGATAAACATGCTAAAATTAATTCTGTTAAGCTTATAAGTAAAAGCGGAGGTAAATCAGGGGATTGGAAAAGAAACTAAAACTATTAGGCGTTGAAAAAGCTGAAAAAATAATTCTCAGGAAAGTTAAACCATTAAAAGGTAAAGAAAAAATAGATATTAAAGACTCTTTTGGAAGAGTTTTAATATCTAGTTTAAACTCAAAAAGAAATCAACCTGGATTAGATTTATCAGCTATGGATGGTTATGCGGTCAGAAAGAGAGACTTATCAAGTTTACCAAAAAAATTGGAATTAGCGGGAGAAATAAAAGCTGGTAATAGGATTAGTAAAACCATTAAAAAAAACCAAGCTTTCAGAATATTTACCGGAGCTCCAATACCTAATGGCGCCAATAAAGTTATAATTCAAGAAAATTGTTTAGAAGATGGAAAAGAGGTTTTAATTAAAAGAGAAAATAAAGAAACTTATATTAGGAAGAAATCTCATGATATTAGTAAAAGATTCACTCTAAAAGCACCTAAGCTCATCAGCACAAGAGATATTGCCTTATTAGGCGCTATGAATCATAAAAAAATAAATGTTTATAAAAAACCTAAAGTAGGAATATTAGCAACTGGTGATGAAATTATAGAGGTAGGAGATAAGACAAATAACTTCAATCAACCTGCATCATCTAAGCCTTCCATTATCTCTCTTATAAAAAACTGGGGAGGAGATCCAATTGATATGGGAATAACCAGAGATAACTCTGAAGACTTAATTAAAAATATAAAAAAAGGAAAAAAATTTGATTTATTTGTTACGATTGGAGGTGCCTCTGTTGGAAAGTATGACTTAATTCACAAGAACTTATTAAAGCAAGGCTTTACATTGGATTTTTGGAAATTAGCTATGCAACCTGGTAAACCTTTAATGTTTGGGACAAATAAGAATACAACAATAATTGGCCTACCAGGAAACCCTGTTTCAGCATTAGTTTGCAGTGAAATCTTTTTGAAGAAAGCAGTTTATTCCCTTCAAGGAATAAAATATAAAGACACAATTTTGAAAGCAATTCTTGGTAATGACTTAAATAAGAATGGCTCAAGAAGACAATACTTAAGAGGAAAATTATATTTTGATCAAAAGAAAAATGAAATGATAGTAAAATCTTTAAATAATCAAGATAGTGCTTCACTTCTTCCTTACTCAGAGGCAAATTCTTTAATAATATTAGAGCCAAATGAAAAAAAACTAAGAAAAGGCTCTAAAGTTAAGGTTTTTTTACTAAATAATTAAATTATTGACCTTTAAAAAGAACAAAAGTAAAACAATGTTCTACTTAAGTTCTATTTTTACTTTGAGGTTATGTAATGCTAACAAAAAAACAAAATGAATTATTGATATATATTCATCAAAATTTAAGAGAAACTGGTGTTGCTCCTTCTTATGAAGAAATGAAGGATGCCCTAGATTTAAGATCTAAATCTGGAATACATAGATTAATAAATGCTCTTGAAGAAAGAGGGTTTATAAGAAGATTGGCTCATAGAGCTAGAGCTATTGAAATTATCAAATTACCTACCTCAAGCACTATAAACCCAAAAGGTAATTTTCAGCCTGAAGTAATTGAAGGTAATAAAGAAAAAGATCTTTTTAGTCTAAATGAAGAGTCAATAGAAGTTAGAATGATGGGTAAAATAGCAGCAGGAACTCCAATTGCAGCAATTGAGTATGAAAAAAATAAAATATCTGTTCCGGGAAGTATGATTGGTACTGGAGATCATTATGCGCTGGAAATTGAAGGTGATTCAATGATTGGAGCAGGTATTCTTGATAAGGATAAAGCTATTATAAAAAAGGTTGATGATGCATTATCAGGTCAAATAGTTGTTGCGCTTGTTGATGGAGAGGAAGCCACATTAAAAAGACTTAGAAAAAAAGGAAACACTATTGCTCTTGAGCCTGCTAATTCTGCATATGAAACAAAAATTTATGGTCCTGAAAGAATTAAAATTCAAGGTATTCTGGTTGGTATATTGAGATCTTATTAGTTGATAAGAATTGTAGTGATTTTCTTTGAAAATTGATATATCAATTCACAAATGAATAAATTTGTTCTTAAAAAATGATTATTACAAGATTTGCGCCATCCCCCACTGGTTTCTTGCATATTGGCGGAGTAAGAACTGCGTTATTTAATTGGCTTTATGCAAGAAATAATTCAGGAAAGTTTTTATTAAGAATAGAGGACACCGATAGAGAAAGATCTAGCAATGAGGCAATTGAAAAAATTATCGATGGTTTAAAATGGCTAGGCTTAGATAATGACGGGGAAATAGTTTACCAACATAAAAATGAGAAAAGACATATTGAAGTTGCGCATATGTTATTAGAATCTGGTTTTGCCTATAGAGATTGGGAGATGGAAGATGATTTTGGTAATCTAGAAAAAGCTCATGCCATTAGATTTCAAATACCTGATGATGGAGAAACCATTGTAAATGACAAAGTTCAAGGAGATGTTGTAATTCAAAATAAAGAAATTGAAGATTTTGTCTTATTAAGGTCGAACGGAACACCAACATACATGCTTTCAGTAGTAGTTGATGATTATGATATGAATATAAGTGACATCATACGGGGTGATGATCATCTCACCAATGCAGCAAAACAAAAATTGATATATGATTCTCTTAAATGGGATTGTCCAACTTTTAGTCATATACCTTTAATTCATGGGCAAGATGGATCAAAACTATCTAAAAGACATGGTTCATTAGGTATCGAATATTATAAAGAAGAGGGCTATCTTCCTGAAGCAATAATTAATTACCTTCTTAGGTTAGGCTGGAGTCATGGAGATCAAGAAATTTTCAATGTAGAGGAAATGATAAATTATTTTTCGATTGAAAAAATAAGAAAATCACCATCTAAATTCGATATTGAAAAACTAAATGATATTAATTCAATTTATTTAAAAAACTCCTCCCTTGAATCTCTGATAACTAAAATTGACGACTCATATATCAATCTTAATAAAGATAAAACTAAATCCATTAGCATTGTTATGCCTGAAGTTTTAAAGCGTTGTAAAAATATAAAAGATATTAAGAAAAATATTAGTTTTATAGTAAATGAAAGACCTATCAAAATTGATGGAGATGTAACAAATTTAATAAATGATGAATCAATAAGCTATTTAGAAAAACTATCAAAAGTATTGAAAAAACTTGATAAATGGGATGCTAATGAGATAGAACAGACTATTAATAAATTTTTGAAAGATGAAGAACTTAACTTTAAGGATATTGGATTACCTTTGAGGGCAGTTTTGGTAGGTTTTTTGTCTCCAATCGGAATAAACACAATTCTCGAATCTCTTGGGAAGGATGAAGTGTTGGATAGAATAGAGGATATAATTAAATAATATAAATGACTGATAAAATTAAAGAAAAAGCTAATTTGAAATTGAATGGTGACCTTTATGACTTTGATGTTCACGAAGGTACAATTGGCCCTGATGTTCTAGATATATCAAAATTATATGCTCAATCAGGAAAATTTACTTATGATCCAGGTTTTACATCCACAGCAAATTGTAAGTCAACAATAACCTATATTGATGGTGAAGAAGGAACGCTTCTTTACAGAGGTTATCCTATTGATCAACTTGCAGAACAAGGTAATTATCTTGAGACATGCTATCTTCTGTTGAATGGCGAACTCCCAAATCAAGATGAATATACTAAATTTGAAGAAACAATTAATGAATACGCATTAGTTAACGAACAATTAAATAGATTTTTTACTGGTTTTAGACCAGATGCACATCCAATGGCAATAATGTGCGGGGTTGTTGGCGCCCTCTCAGCTTTTTATCATGACTCTCTTGATATAAATGATCCTGAACAAAGAAGAATAGCTTGCCATAGATTGATCGCTAAAATGCCAACGCTAGCTGCAATGGCATATAAACATTCTTTAGGACAACCTTTTATGTACCCAAAGAATGATCTTGATTATGCAGCAAATTTTCTAAATATGTGTTTTGGTTTACCTACTGAAGATAAAAATGTAGATACTACATTAGCAAAAGCTATGGATAAAATTTTAATTCTACATGCTGATCATGAGCAAAATGCTTCTACCTCAACCGTAAGATTAGCTGGATCTTCTGGCGCAAACCCTTTTGCTTGTATTGCCTCAGGAATTGCCTGTTTATGGGGGCCTGCACATGGAGGTGCAAATGAAGCATGCATAAGAATGCTAGAGGAAATTAATAGCGTTGATAATATTCCCGAATATGTGAAAAAGGCTAAAGATAAAAATGACCCCTTCAGATTAATGGGGTTTGGTCATAGAGTTTATAAGAATTTTGACCCAAGAGCTAAAGTAATGCAAAAAATCTGTCATGAAGTTTTAGATCATTTAGGAATAAAAGATGATCCATTGTTAGCTATAGCAGTTGAACTCGAAAAGATTGCGCTAGAAGATGATTATTTCGTAGAAAAGAAACTTTATCCAAATATAGATTTCTACTCAGGCATTGTTATGAAGTCTTTAGGTTTTCCAATGGATATGTTTACAGTTTTATTTGCGGTTGGAAGAACCGTTGGATGGGTTTCTCAATGGAATGAAATGATAGAGGATACAAGCCAAAGAATTGGAAGACCTCGTCAATTATATGTTGGAAGTGAGCATAGGCAATATATTGGCATGCATAAAAGATAATTAACTTTCTAATATCTTCTTTATAATTCTAGTTGCATTTTCACTTGGGTCATCAATATCTTTATTCATAATTGTATTAAATTCTTTTAAATCTTCAATCTGTTTTTTCTGAATTTTTTCATTTAATAACAATTTATTTAATTCATTAATCAAATTTTCTTTTGTATATCTATCTTGCAATAGTTCTTTTGAAGACTCTCTTTCTAAAATAAGATTAACTAGTGAAACAAATTTTACCTTGACCATTTTTGAGACAAAAAACCATGTAATTTTATCCATCTTGTAAATAACAATAGTTGGGGTATCAGTTAAACCTAATTCTAAAGAAACTGTTCCAGAAGCAGCGCATGCAAAATCTGAATTTTTAAATAGTGAATATTTTTCATTATCATTTGTAATTATTTCAACATCAGGAAAATAAACCCTCATTTGATTTAATTGTTTTTTCCCTGCTGCAATTAGAATATTTAATTTAAAATCTTTTTCTTTCAAGTATTTTATTGCTTGATACATTATCGGAGAATGTCTATCAATCTCACTCTTACGACTTCCTGGTAAAAAAATAATAGTTTTACTATCATGTAAATCATATTTTTTCTTAAAATTTGTGTCATCTATTTTTTTGACCGTTTCAATGAACGGATGTCCAATATAGGTAGTTTTCAAACCATATTTTTTAAAAAAATTAACTTCGAAAGGAATGACTGATAATAGATGATCAAAGTATTTTGACATCTTCTTTGCCCTACCTTGCCGCCAAGCCCATACAGTTGGAGCAACATAACAAACTATAGGAACATCGGGTAAATGTCTTTTTACCTTTTTAGCAACCCTATGATTAAAGTCGGGACTATCAATAAGAATTATGATGTTAGGTTTTTTTTGGATGATATCATTTACAACATCATTAATTTTATTAACTAAGAAAAATAATTTTTTTAAAACAGGAAAAATACCAAAAATAGAAATATCACTCATTTCAAACAATGAAATAAAGTTGTTTGATTGCATCCTTTCTCCTCCAACACCGTTAAATATCGGAGAATTAAGTTTTTTTTGTAATGTTTTAATTAGCTTGTCACCCAATATATCCCCGGATGGCTCACCAGCAACTATATAAATTTTTTGGTTATTAAGTTTTTCCATTACTTATTCCAAAGATAAAAATATTATTCTCATTGGCAAATTCAATAACTTTTTCTTTTTCTGATATAAAGGAAGACTTTTCCTCAAGCGCTATTCCGGAAAGTCCTATTTCCTTTATAAGCTCAATAGTTTTCATTCCTATTGCTGGTAAATCAACTCTTCTATCTTGAATAGGTTTAGCTAATTTCACAAGAACACCCTCATTTTTAAAGCTTATTTTTCTTAAAATTATATCTTTTAACATCGTATCAGTCCCTAAAATACCTTCAGAAGCTATAATTTTTTCATTTGCCACAACGCAAGCTTGGCCAATATCCTTAGAACCAATATTTTTACATCTCTCAATCGCTATATTAATATCGTTTCTTGTTTTATCCTCTATCTTTTGACCGGCAATCAGGCCTTCAGTCATAAGTAAATGCGGTATATATTTTTCAGCCCCAATAATTTTAAAATTATTATCAATTTCAAGAAAATTAAGAAGAGTTTTTAAAATAGAAGCATCCCCTTTAACAGGCAGCATAAGAAGTTTGATAAAAAGTTTTAAAGCGCCAAAATCAGGATTTAAAAACCAGACATTAGGTTTTTTAACACCGCCAATTATTATTAATTCTTCACAATGATTTTCTTTTAAGGCTTTAATTGCTTTGCCTATTTGGCCTATTCTTATCCACAAATGAGGATATTTTTCAATATCTTTAGAAGCAGAACCTTTCAAAGCAACAATAAATACTTCTTTTTCTTGTTGATAAATAGATTTTGCTACTTCAAGAGGAAAATTGCCATCTCCTGCTATCAATCCAACTTTCATAGACATATTCTATATCTCAGCTGGCGAAACATAAGCTCTGCTAGTTGCAACAGTGACAAAATCAGTAATTATTTTAGCTGGGTTAGATGAAAATTTTTCATCTTTCAGTTTATTTATTTTATTTTTAAACTCAAGATCATTAGTGTTAAATAAAATTGAGTATACTTTTTTAACTTCATCTATTTCACTTTTTGAAAAATTTCTTCTACGCATTCCTACAAGATTTATACCTTCAAGATTTGCTCTATTACCTACAGCCATACCAAATGGCAATAAATCTCGGGTTACTGCGGCTAATCCTCCAATAAATGAGTGGCAACCTATTCGACTCCATTGATGAACTGCTGCTAAACCACCCAAAATTGCCCAATCACCAACCTCAACATGTCCAGCTAATGTAGCATTATTAGCGAAAACACAATTATTTCCAACTTTACAGTCGTGAGCAATATGGGCTCCCACCATGAATAAATTGTTTTCACCGATCTCGGTAAGCATTCCTCCTTCTTTTGTTCCAGAATGCATTGTTACATGTTCACGAATTTTATTATTAGCACCTATTATAAGTTTACCTTCCTCACTGTCATATTTTAAATCTTGGGGTTCAGAACCTATAACAGAAAAAGGCCATATTTTTGTTTTTTCACCAATAGTAGTGGATCCTGAAATACTTATGTGAGATATAAGAGTAACATTATCCTTAATGGTCACATCACCATCTATATTACAATAAGGTCCTATCGAGACATTATCTCCAATTTTAACTTTAGAACTGATAATTGCTGTATCATGAATATTTGTCATTTTTTACCATCATCCAATCTTACAACCATAGCTGCAAAGCTTGATTCACATGCTAGTTGATCTTCAACAAAAGATTTTCCGTAAAATTGCCAAACATCTCCTCTGCTTTTTTCTTTTTTCACTTCAATTCTAATTTGATCGCCTGGAGTTATAGGTTTTCTAAATCTTGCTTTATCAATTTTCATAAGAAAAACTGATAAATTTTCTGAATCTTTATCTTCATTTTCTAAAACAACAAGACAACTGGCAGCTTGCGCCATAGCTTCAACAATTAGCACCCCAGGCATAATTGGTCTATCAGGAAAATGACCTTGAAAAAAAGGCTCATTAATTGAAACACTCTTTATTGCAACTAAGTTATCTGAATCGTAACTCAGAATTCTATCTACAAGTAAAAATGGGTATCTATGAGGAATTAACTTCATTACCTCTTGCGCTTTTTTTATTGGATCATCAGCATTCATTTTATTAACCTATTTTTTAATAATTTTTTTTAAAGCAATTAACTCTTTTTTCCAAACATCCATTCTTTTAACTGGCCATCCAGCCCATTTCTGTCCAGGAGGCAAATCTTTGGTGACGCCGGTTTTAGCAGCAATTTGTGAGCCCTTTCCAATAGTTAAATGGCCTACAGCTCCTGATTTAGCACCCATAACTACAAAATCCTCTAAAACCGTTGAACCAGCTAAACCAACCATCCCAGTAAGTATACAGTTTTTTCCAATTATACAATTATGTGCTATATGAACTAAATTATCTAATTTTGTTCCTTCCCCAATAATAGTGCTCTCTGCAGTACCTCTATCAATGGTGCAGTTAGCACCTATCTCAACATCATTATGAATTTCAACTAAACCTAATTGTGGAATTTTTTGATGACCCGATGAAGACATAGCAAAACCAAAACCATCCTGCCCAATGCTAGTACCGTTATGAATCTTAACATTATTACCAATATATGAATGAGTTATTGAAACATTAGAGCCAATATAGCAGTCTTCTCCTATTTTAACATTGGCACCAATAACTGAGTTTGAAGCAATAAAAGTGTTATCACCAATTACTGCATTCTTGCCAACTACAGCTCCGAATTCAATTATAACATCTCTACCTAAAGTAATATTATCAGGAATATCATTAGAAATATTATTTTTTTGTCCGGTAAGATAATCAGTCTTTAGTTCTTTTGGATAAAATTTTTGTGATATTAAAGCAAATCCCATATATGGATCATCACATAAGATTAAAGGCATGTCTCTTGGAGCAAGATCAACATTAAGCTCGCTTATTACACAAGCGCCAGCTGAAGAATGTTTTAACTCTTTTTTTAAGGAAAGGTTAGAAAAAAAAGTTATTTCGCTGTCATTTGCATTTTTTAATGATGAAATATCTTCTATCAGAATATCAGAACTGTTTATAGAACTTAATTTACCATTAATATGATCTGATAAAATTTTTAGCTTATAAGGGCCAGTTTTTTCAAAAAAACTCTTTTCACTCATAAGTAATAGTTTTAATCCTGATCAACAATAACATCTATCTTTGGAAGTCTTTTATTTAATTTTTTAATAACTTCTGCAGATACATCTAATTTAGGGTCAGCGAATAATAAGGATTGCCTCTCAAGAAGCATCTTAGCGCCCTTTTCATTAACAATTTCTGTTAAAATTGGACTAATTACCGAGTCAATAGAATTTGAGGCCCTTTGAATAGCTTGTTGAATTTTTTGAAGCCTAACATTTAATTCATTTTGTTTTTCTTCGGCTTCTTTTCTTAATTCATCAGCTCTTTCCTGAAAAACATCTGGAGACAGAAGAGTTCTCTCATCTTCAAGCTTTTTTCCTTTATCTTGAAGAGATTTGGTTATTTCATCTCTAAGCTTAATAATTTCACTATTTAACTCTTCACTTTGCTCTCTAAGAGAGGAACCCGCTTTAGATTGCCCAACAATGTATTGTAAATTAATAAAAAGTATATCTTCTGATGCTGATAGTTTTTCACTAAAACTCAACAAGAATACTGCTGATAAAGCTATAATAAAATATTTTTTCATAATGTCTCCTCCAGATAATTACGAATTGCAAGATAACTATAGAATTTCCTTAAATCAATCAATAAAAATATTCCAATGAATATATGTTACAACAAGTTACTATTCTAAATATTATTAGAATTTTGTTCCGCCGCTAAATCTAAAGAATTTAGCATCGTCATAATCTTCACTAACTACAGCTCTTCCAATATCAAAACGAATAGGTCCAAAAGGTGAATTCCAGTTAAGCGTTACACCAACAGTAGCCCTGAAAGTTGCATCATCGACAAATCTAGTACATAAAGTTCCATAAATTTCATTTAAACCTGCGCTATCGTTTCTACATGCCTCATTAATAGCTGAATAGTTTTGGCTGAGTAAATCGGATAGGTTGTAAAATGGACTATTGATATCTCCCACCAACTCTTGAGCTCTACCAGTATTCAAAACCCGATCTTCGTCATCATTTTTTCCTATAATGCCAAAATCTGTAAATAAAGCAGTTCTAAGACCAAATTCATCAGGAAGACCTAATGGGACTGTTACCTCAAGTGTACCAATAGCAAATAATTCAGCGCCTCTTGGACGATCAGTAAGTTTTTCTTTTGGACCTACTCCAGCCCTATCAAATCCTCTAAAAGTATTACCACCTTTAAAAAATCTATCATTAATCCTTAAATCTTTATTGCCATAATTATATATGTAGCCTGCATTTGCTCCAGCGCTTAAAACCCAATTACGAGCTATTTCATAATAATATCTTCCACCAAAATTTGATCTAATGTATTCAGATTCACCAAGAAGACCAGCAATATCCTGACCAACAGAGAATGTCCATCCGCGTGTTGTATCAATTGGATCATCTCTTGTATCAATAACATAACTATATCCAATTTCTGATTTGTCAGCATTATAGTCATCAGCTAAATTATAACCACTTTGGAAAAAATAACTTGAAATCTCCTCCTTTAGGTATCGATAAAATACTGAAAGACTTGCATATTCAGCCATAGGCCAAACAGCTCTTATTGATGCGCCTGATTGAGTAGACCGATAAGATGAATATCTTCTGTAATCATTATCAATATGAAAAATATCAAAACCAGCAGTTAGTCTTCTACCTAAGAAATAAGGTTGAGTAAAACCTATTTCAAATTGTTTTCTTCTTTCTGATGTAGATATGTTTAATCGAACTGACTGACCTCTGCCTAATAAATTTCTCTCTGAAATTCCTATTTCTAATAATAAGCTTTCGGCTGAGGAAAAGCCTGCGCCTAGACTTAACTCACCTGTAGGTTGTTCTTCAACCTCAAAATCAACTATCATCCTATCTTCTTCAGTGCCAGGCCTGATTGATGTTTCAACCTCTCTGAAATAGCCTAGGGATTTTATCTTGGTTTCTGACCTATCAATTAAAACTTTATTATATGCATCTCCTTCAGAAACCCTTAACTCACGTCTTATAACCTCGTCCCTTGTTCTTGTATTTTCATTAATATTAATTTTTTCAATATAAACTCTTGGACCTTCATCAATAGAGTAGACGATATCAACAATGCCTTCCTCCCTCTTTCTTCTAACTCTAGGTCTTACCTCAGCAGAAGCGTAACCCTCTTCTCCAACAGCCAAAGTCAGAGCATCTACTGTCATATCAATATCTGTAGCTTTGTACTGATTGCCCTTTCTATGCTCAATAAGATACAGCAGTTCATCTGTATCCATATTTTCAAGAGAACTCTCAATAGAAGATTCTCCGAACTCATAGACCTGACCTTCATCTAAAACAAATGTTATCACAAAGTTATTACCATCTTTAGTCAACTCAGCAACAGCAGATACAACTTGAAAGTCAGCATAACCCTCATCTAAATAAAATTTTCTAATTTGCTCTCTATCATATGCTAATTTATCTGGATCATATGAGTCATCTGAAGAGAAAAACCGCCACCATTTCGACTCTTTTGTTACTAATTGACTTTTTAACTTTCTATCACGGAAATTTCTATTTCCTAGAAAGTTAATTGAAGAAACACCTGTAGTTGGACCTTCAGTTATCTCAAAAATAAGATCAATTCTATTTTGAGGTTGCCTTATAACCTTAGGCTCTATAAAAGCAGAAAACCTTCCTGATCTTCTATATAACTCTATTAATCTTTGAACATCGGCTTGCACCTTTGATCTAGTATAAACAGATCTAGGGCCTAATTCTATCTCCTCTTCAAATTTATCATCTTTAAGGGCGCTATTTCCCTCAAAATCAATACGATTAATTATTGGATTTTCAATAACAAAAACTATTAAACCTGAATTTTCATATCTAATAGCAACATCAGCAAATAATCCTGTGTTGAAAAGAATCTTTAAAGATCTATCTACCTCCGCATCATCATAAAGATCACCAGGCTTCACAGTCATGTAAGACTTTATTGTATCTGATTCAATTCTTTGAGATCCTCTGACCTCAATAAACATAATTCTTTCATATATTTGTGATGATTGAATGGATTGATTGTCAGTTGTTTCCTGAGCATATATTATTGATGAAAATACAGAAAACATAAGTAAAGATTTTATAAATACTGTCAGATTGTATTTAAACATATCGATCCTTCTTTTCTTATACAAAAATTCTATAATCGACTTATATCAAGAAAAGTAACAAATATCATCAAAGCAATTAAAAGGCTCATTCCTATTTGCATACCTATTTCTTGTGTTTTTTGACTAAGAGGCTTTCCTCTCAATACTTCAAAAGAATAGTAGAGTAAATGTCCTCCATCTAATACCGGAATAGGTAAAAGATTTATTATTCCTAAATTTACTGAAATAGCAGCAATCAAAGCTAATAATGGTATAATGCCATAATTAGATATTTCACCAGAAATTTGGATAATTTTTATCGGCCCACCCATTTGATCAATGGATTCTCTACCAGCAATTAACTTTCCTAGATAACTTAAAATTTTTGCAGAAAGATTATATGTCTCATATGTTCCGCGATAAATAGAGGAAATAAAACCATATTTTTTTAACTCAATATGCTCAGGGTTTTGGCTACCAATTACTCCGATTCTAGCGCTTGAATAGTCATTTCCAAACCTATCTTTAGCAGAGATAACCTCAGGCGTTAAAAATATTTTTTTTTCTATTCTATCTCTTATAATTGTTAATTTGATTTCATTATTAGGGTTATCAAGAACATAATCCCTTAAGTCGTTAAAATATAAGATTTCTTTATTATCTGCATAGATAATTTCATCGCCCGCCTCCAAACCTGAGTTATAAGCTGGAGATTCATCAACAACTTGACCTACATATGGCTGAACAAGGCTCTCTCCTCGAAAAAAGAAAATAATTGAAAAAATAAAAATTGCTAAAATAAAGTTAAATAATGGTCCTGCAGCAGTAGTTGCAATTTTTTTCCAGACTGATTTATTGTGAAAATTCATATCATCTTTTATATTTTCAGTTACTTTTAATTTTTTGCCTGAGGGATCCTCATCACCGTAAAACTTTACATAACCACCAATTGGAAGAATAGCTATCCTCCATAAAGTTCCAGATTTATCTGTTTTTCCCCAAACTTGCTTTCCCATGCCAATTGAAAATGTTTCAACACCAATACCACATAATCTTCCAACAGAATAATGACCTAATTCATGTATAAAAACGACAACAGTTATTAATAATGCAAAAGCCAAAAAGTACTGTATGGCGGTTGGCAAATACTGAATTATTAATTGAATTACATCCATTTAAATTCTTAATTTAATAAGTTCCTCTGTTTTTTGTCTTGTTAGGCTATCTAAATATAAAATATTATCAATACTATCGCTATAATTTATAGTTTCATTTCCTAATAGTTTCGAAACATATTCTATAGATTCTTCAACTACAACCAAAATATCTATGAATCTAATCTTTTTATCAAGAAAAGCTTTTACAGCAACTTCATTAGAAGAATTAAGAATTATAGATTTCTCTTCATCATCACCTCTTAAAACTGATCTAACAAGTTTTAAAGCTTGGTATTCTTCTTCTTTAACTGCTTCAAATGATAAATTGTTAAGTGATTCAATATTCATTTTTTGGCTTTTATTATTATAATTTTTTGGATAGAAAATAGCGTATTTTATAGGATGAGTCATATCTGGATATCCAAAAGCAGCCAAAAAAGTGTTATCTTCAAATGAAACTATTCCATGAGCTATTGACTGCCTATGAATAACAACTTTAATTTTACTTTCATCTAAACTAAATAAATGTTTTGCTTCAATCATTTCTAAGCCTTTATTCATTAAAGTGGCTGAATCTACTGATATTTTCTTTCCCATGACCCAATTTGGGTTTTTAATAGCATCATCAACTTTAACTTTTAAAAGCTGATCATTAGAATACTTATAAAAAGGACCGCCAGAAGCAGTGAGAAATATATCTTTTACAGCATTATTTGTATTTTCAAGAATTTGAAAAATAGCACTATGTTCGCTGTCTAAAGGTAAAATTTGAGTTTTATATTTATTTGCTTCATTCATTATTAAAGAGCCAGCTGAAACAAAACACTCTTTATTTGCAATGCAAATTTTTTTGGAGCTTTTAATAGACTCAAGTAGGGGAGGAAGACCTGCTAATCCAACTATTCCTGCTATTACTATATCTACAGAAATTTTTGCACACTCTATTAGGCCGTCATCACCAATATAGAATTCTACTTCATCGTAATTAATTCTGCTTTTCACTTGCTCTAAATCAGACTCATTGGCAAAACATATAGCCTCAGGATTGAATTCATTTGCCAATGAAGCAAGATCATTAATATTTTTATATCCTGTTAAAATTTTTACATCAAATATTTCTTTATTTTCTCTTAAAATGTTAAGAGTTGTAGTGCCAACTGATCCTGTAGAGCCAAATATTGATATAGTTTTTTTAGTCATAATATTATCCTAAAATAATTTTAATAGGATTATCTAATTGACCCATTAAGATTACTAAAGGTAACAGAATAAAGAAAACACTTATAATGCTATCTGCTCTGTCAAATAAACCTCCATGACCAGGTAAAATAATTCCTGAATCTTTAAGGTTTGTTTTTCTTTTAAGGTAAGAAATTAGTAAATCACCTGTAACTGAAAAAACTACGATAAATAGACCAATTAAAATGAAAGTAACTGGTTGATGAAGTGAATAAATTAAAGATAGCATTGAAAACCATAGAGTGCCTAAAGTTATTGACGCAAGAAAACCAGAATAAGTTTTCTTTGGAGATATCTTTTTGAAAATCTTTGGTCCAGAAAAATATTTCCCAAATACATACCCCGAAGTATCTGAGATCATAATCGTTGAAATAATTAATAATATCGTAAATAATCCATTTTCAAAATTTCTTAAATATTCTAAAAAACATAAGCTAGTTAAGACATATATGAAACCGAAACAAGACCAAAAAGCAGAAATACTAAAGTAAGCAGAAAAAGATGAAATTATTATTGATCCAAGTACTATAAATAATAAATCTAAAGCCATATACCCATCAGTAAAATAAACAAAAGATGAAAAAACTACAGCAATAAGACCTCTAATAATCCACTGAGCTTGAGAAATAATTCTCATCCATTCAAAAAAAAGAATTGTCGAAAGAAGAAAAATAAATATTTTTAAATAAAGATGACCAAAATAAAGCGCAAGAAAACTCAAAAAAGCTAATCCAGCTGCTGTAAAAGATCTTATTTTAAAATCTGAAAACATTTATCTATACTCATTAAGGACATTTCCAAATCTTCTTGATCTACTTTTATAATCACTGATTGCAATATCTAGCTTATTTTTATCAAAATCTGGCCATAAACATTCTTCAAAATAAACTTCTGAATAAGATAATTGCCACAACAGGAAGTTAGATATTCTTTTCTCTGAACCAGTTCTAATGATTAAATCTGGGTCAGGTACAGCTGCAGTATATAAATTGTTTTCAAAAACTGTATTATCAATCTTATTTGGATCGATCTCACCTTTAGAAGAAGCAATAGCAATTTTTCTTGTAGCATTTATAATTTCTTGCCTTCCACTATAATTAAAAGCTATCTGAAGATACAAACCAGTATTATTAACAGTAAGTGATTCCGCCCCCTTAATTAGATCAACAATATCTTTAGGAATCTCACTTCTACTGCCTATTACTCTTATTCTAACATTATTATTATGTAATTCAGAAAGGTCATTTGAAATAAATTTTCTTAATAATTGCATTAATTTTGATGTTTCTTCTTTAGGTCTCTTCCAATTATCAATTGAAAAGGTAAATAGAGTTAAATAATCTAATTTTGAATCTTTTAGATCACGAAGTAATTTTCTTAATGCTCTTAATCCCTGAGCATGACCTTCATATCTAGGTAATCCTCTTGAGCTAGCCCACCTTCCATTACCATCCATGATCAAAGCAATATGTGAGATTTGTTTTTCTATTTCATTTTTAGAGGAATTATTTGTCATAAAACTTAAACTTGTCGAATTTCATTTTCTTTTTGAGACAACATTTCATCTATTTTTTTTATATAATCATCTGTAAGTTCTTGAACTTCATTAGATAAATCAACAGCCCTGTCTTTTCCTACAGTTCCATCTTTTTCAATTTTTTTTATCTCATCCATACCATCTCTTCTTACATTCCTAATTGCTACACGAGATTGCTCTGCATATTTACCTGCAATCTTAGAGAGTTCTTCTCTCCTTTCTTCGTTAAGTTCAGGGATTGGAATTCTTATTAGCTCTCCATCAGTCTGTGGATTTAATCCTAGACCAGATTCATGAATAGCTTTTTCAACTGCTATTACTAATCCTTTATCCCAAACTTGAATTGATATCATTCTTGCTTCTGGTACAGAAATACTGCCCACTTGATCAATAGGCATTTTCTGTCCATATGCATCAACTAAAATACCATCAACCATATTAGTAGATGCTCTTCCGGTTCTTAAGCCCAATAAGTCGCCATTAAATGAATTAATAGCGCCATCCATTCTCTTAACTAAATCATCTTTATTGATTTCGTTCATTACTACCCCTCGACTACTGAATAACTACCTTTACCTTTTAAGATATTCAAAAAACCATTATCTTCTTTAATAGAAAAAACTATTATCGGTATATTGTTGTCTCTTGCAAGAGAAACAGCTGAAGAGTCCAATACTCTTAAATTTTTTGATAAAACATCACCATAAGTTATTTTATCAAATTTAATTGCTTCGTTGTATTCAATGGGATCTTTATCATATATTCCATCAACCTTTGTTCCTTTAAAAATTGCATCACAATCCATTTCACTAGCTCTAAGCGCAGAAGCGGTATCTGTTGTAAAATATGGATTACCTGTGCCTGCAGCAAATATAACAATTCTATTCTTTTCCATATGCCTAATAGCTCTTCTTCTTGTATAGGTTTCGCAAACTTCAGTCATTGAAATAGCTGATTGAATTCTTGTTTGAAAACCTAACCTTTCAAGAGAATTTTGCATTGCTAAAGAATTCATCACAGTGGCTAACATACCCATATAATCAGCACTAGCTCTGTCCATTCCAGCTGCAGCTCCGGAAAGCCCTCTAAAAATATTACCAGCCCCAATGACTAGGCAAATTTCTATTCCTAATTTACATACTTGTGAAATTTCTTTAGCGACTCTATCTACGGTAGAAACATCTATTCCATATGAACCAACACCCATTAAAGATTCTCCAGATATCTTTAGAAGAACTCTTTTTAATTTAGCTGCATTCATTAAGACTCCATTTTATTAATCAAACTATGATATAAGTGAATCGACTTCATTTGCAAAATCTTCATTCTTTTTTTCAATTCCTTCACCAAGACCCATTCTAATAAATTTAACAATTTTAACAGGTTTATCTAGTGAATTAAGAATATCTGAAATTTTGCTCTCGCCATCAACAACAAAAATTTGCTCAAGAAGAACACTTTCCTGATAATATTTTTTTAATCTTCCTTCAGTCATTTTTTCAATTATTTCTTCAGGCTTACCAGATGATCTTGCTTCTTCTGCTAAAATATTTTTTTCTCTTTCAAGCACATCTGCTGGTATGTCTTCAATGTTAATTGAAATTGGATTTGTTGCAGCAATATGCATAGCTATTTTTTTTCCTAAATCTTCTAATTGAGTATTGTCTGCTTCAGACTCTAAACCAACTAAAACACCAATTTTCCCCATACCTTCTATAATTTGATTATGAATGTAAGATGAAATTACTCCATTTGTGACAGAAATTTTATCAATTCTTCTCAAATTAATATTTTCTCCAATAGATGCAATCATCTCTGTTATATAATCTTTTACCTTAATATCTTTATCATCTAATTCTTTTTCTAGAAGATCTTCAAGGTTATTACTTTTTGTCGACAAAAAAGATAACCTCTTCACTACATCTTGGAAATCTTCGTTCCTAGCAACAAAATCCGTTTCGGAATTAACTTCAATTATTGAAGCAATATTATCTATTTTTTCAACCGCTATTAATCCTTCAGAAGCTATACGACCCTCTTTCTTGGCTGCTTTAGCAATTCCTTTAGTTCTCAACCAATCAATTGATAGCTCAATATCGCCATTATTCTCTTTTAAGGCTGTTTTACAGTCCATCATTCCAACGCCTGTTTTTTCTCTTAATTCTTTTACTAAACTAGCTGTTACCAGTGACATATAAACCTCCGTAGATATTAAGTTTTATTAATCCTTTTCTTCACTTTTTGACTTATCATTATTTCCTTCTAGATTTTCAATTTCTTTACTGTCATCAGTTTTAGAAGCATCTGATAGTTTTTTAGATTTATTATCTTCTTTAGAAGCAGTTTCCTTTTGAGGTTTCTCTTTTTTATCTTGAGTTTCCTCTTGAACTTTTTGAGATTGAATAGAAATTCCATCAAGCGCAGCTTGTGATACGAGATCACAATATAATTTAATTGATTTTGTAGAATCATCATTTCCAGGAATAGGATAAGTAATTCCTTCAGGGTCACAATTTGTATCAATTATTGCCGCAATAGGAATATTCAATTTATTTGCCTCTTTAATTGCTATTTGCTCTCTAACAGTGTCAATAACAAAAATTAAATCTGGAAGACTGCCCATATTTTTTATTCCACCAATAGACAATTCTAGTTTATCTCTTTCTCTTGTAAGTTTGAGTAATTCTTTCTTTGTTAAACCAGCTGATTCCTCTTCATCTAAAGTTTCTTGGATTGATTTTAATCTTGCTATTGTATTTGATATCGTTTTCCAATTTGTAAGAGTTCCACCGAGCCATCTGTGATTAACATAATATTGAGCGCATTGAGATGCACTTTCAGATATTATTTCTGAAGCTTGTCTTTTGGTGCCTACAAATAAAATTCTACCTCCAGATTGAGTAACTTCTCTAACAGCACCTAAAGCATTTTTTAACATGCCCATTGTTTGAGAAAGATCTATTATATGTATATTATTGTGCTTCCCATAAATAAAATCCTTCATTTTAGGGTTCCACCTATGAGTTTGATGCCCAAAATGAACACCAGCCTCAAGTAATTCTTTCATTGAAAATTCAGGTAATGACAATTTATCCTCCTTTACCGGTTAAACCTCCATGAATACATACCTAATGGCACCGGATTGCCTGGAAAAGCTATATTCATGTGCGTAATGAAACGGATATAATATTATTTATTAGGAAACTGCAACAAAAAATTAAAATTCTTCTATTTTTAACACACCATCAATTTCTTTAATTGATGCTTTAATTGATGGATTAACAATAAAATTATTACCTAATTTTAATTCTGTTTGATATTTATCATGTCCATTCATTAATATTTGAACTAATATTTTTGAATTTCCTTTTTCTTCTACCCTATCCCTTATTTTTAAAATAGTTTCTGGAGCATTTACATAAATCTTCAAAGCATTAATATTTTTTTTCATAAGCTCCTCTAAAGGAAATATGTTGATTGCAAGTAATCTTAAATTATTATCATTTCTTTGGGTTTCTATCTCAGCAACTATCGAAAGCCCTGGAATTAGAAAATCTCTAACTTTAAAAAGAATGTCTGAAAAAAGCGTTATCTCAAATTGATTATTTTCATCAGTTAATCCTACAAAAGCAAAATTTCTTCCTCTTTGAGACTTTCTTTCTTTAACATAGGATATTGTTCCTGCTATTTTATATTTAGTCTCGGTGTTATTTAAATCATTAAAATATTTTATTTTTTTATCTTTTATTATTTGTGAATACTCATTTAATGGATGTCCAGTAAGATAAAAACCTATAGCAGAAAATTCTTTTTCTAAAAGTTCGGAAGTTGTCCAGATATCAACTTCTGGAAGAGGGATATGGCTGAAATTATCAAATTCATCATCAAATAAATAATCCTGATTATTGGAATTTTTTTCCATTGCTGCATTTGAAATGCTAGAGAGTATGTTTATAGATTGATAAACTTTATTTCTATTTTTTTCAATGGAGTCAAATGCTCCAGAATAGGCTAAAAATTCAAGATTTTTTTTTGGATAATATAGATGCATCAAGTCTTTGAGCAAAATTGTATAAGTCTATGAAATTACCATTCTTAGAAACTTCTTCATTTATTTCATTCATGTCTTTTTGGCTTGTATTCTTAATAGCTCCTAAGCCATATCTAATATCACTTCCTTCAACATCAAAATCCATTTTTGATTTATTTATATCAGGAGGCAGTATTTTTATATTCATTTTTTTTACATCATTAAAAAATACACTTAATTTATCTGTATTATCTTTTTCGAGAGACATTGATGCAGTCATAAAATATTCAGAATAGTGAGTTTTAAGGTAAGCAGTTTGGTATGCAATTAAAGCATAAGCAGCTGCATGAGATTTATTAAATCCGTAACCAGCAAATTCTGCTACTTGTTCAAAAATATAATCTGCTTTTTTTTCTTCAATATCATTATTAATAGCTCCAGATATAAATCTTTCTTTTTGGGAGTCCATTTCACTTTTAATCTTTTTACCCATTGCTCTTCTTAATATATCAGCTTCTCCGAGTGTATAATTAGATAAAATTTGGGCTGTTTGCATAACTTGTTCCTGATAAATGATCACTCCATATGTTTCTTTTAATATTTTTTCAAGTCTAGAATCCATATAATCAGGCTCTTCATCTCCTTTTTTACAAGCAATATATTTTGGAATATTATCCATAGGTCCTGGTCTGTATAACGCAACCAAGGCAATAATATCTTCAAAACAATCAGGCTTCATATTTCTCAAAACATCTTGCATTCCCGTGCTTTCCAGCTGNAATATTCCAATTGTATTTCCAGTACCAAGCAAATCAAATGTTTCTTTATCATCTAAAGGTATTTGTGNAATATCTAGATTAATTCNTTTTTTCTNATTTATNANATTNATTGCNTTATCAATTACNGTNAGTGTTTTTAATCCTAAAAAATCAAATTTAACTAAGCCAGAGGCCTCTACCCATTTCATATTGAATTGCGTTACAGGCATTTCCGATCTTGGATCACGATAAAGTGGAACAGTATTTTGCAAAGGCACATCGCCAATAACCAAGCCAGCAGCATGAGTTGATGCGTTTCTATAAAGACCTTCTAATTCTAAACCAATCTTAAGCATTGAAGCAATATCATCATCATTATCTCTCTCTTCTCTAATTCTTATATCACCTTCAATTGCTTCATTGAGAGTGGTTGGATTAGCAGGATTATTTGGGACGAGTTTGCATATTCTATCTACTTGACCATAAGGTAGCCCCAAAACTCTTCCAACATCTCGAAGTACTGCTCTAGATTGTAAACTTCCAAATGTAATAATTTGGGCTACACTATCCTTGCCATATTTTTCTTGAACATACTCAATTACCTCTTCTCTTCTGTCCTGACAAAAATCTATATCAAAATCAGGTAAAGAAATTCTTTCTGGATTCAAAAACCTTTCAAAAATTAAATTAAATTTAATTGGGTCAAGATCAGTGATTGTTAACGCCCATGCTACAAGAGATCCAGCGCCAGAACCCCTTCCAGGTCCAACAGGTATATTTTTACTTTTAGACCATTTTATAAAATCAGCTACTATCAAAAAGTATCCTGGAAAATTCATTGATATTATTATATCTAACTCGCTATTAAGGCGATCCCAGTACAATTCTTCATTGCTAATTTTATTTTCTAAGATTTTCTTTTTTAAACCTTCCTTGGCCTGATTGACCAATTCATTTGTTTCTCCTTCAGAGTCAAGACCGCTAAACCTTGGTAATCGCGGTTCAGACCTGCTAACCTTAAAAGAAGTCCTGTAAGCTATTTCTAATGTATTATTAATTGCTTCTGGCATATCACTAAATAACTGAATCATTTCTTCTGGAGACTTAAAGTAAAATTCATTAGTTAATGTTTCTCGATTAGAATTATTAACTGTTGTCGATTCTTTAATTGCTATAAGCGCATCATGAGAAGTAAATCTATCTTTAGATTCAAAAAATATAGTATTTGATGCAACAACTGGCACTTTTATATCGCTAGCTATATCAAGTAAGTCATTTTCAAAGTCATCCTTTCCCATTCTTTGAATTTCAATATAAATCCTATCTTGGAATATTGAGTTTAATTTTTTTGTTAATTCTAAGGCATTATTTTTAAGTCCAGATTTAAGATAATTATTGATTAAACTTCCATATCCACCTGTTAATAATATTAAACCTTCATTTAATTCTGATAATCTATTTAAACTTAATCTTTCGTTGTCATTTATTAAAAAAAGCTCAGATGATAGCTTTATTAAATTTTTATAGCCCTGCTCATTTTTAGCCAAACAAACGATTGATCCATTATTTTTTTGATCATAAAATGATAAATTACATCCAATAATTGGTTGAATTCCTTTATCAATAAGCTTTTCGGAAAACTCAAGTGCTCCAAATAAATTATTTCTATCAGTTAGCCCAACCGCTGGAATATTATGATTTATAGCTTTTTTAACTATACTTTCTATTTGCATAGCCCCTTCTAGCAATGAATATTGAGAAGTCGCTCTTAACGGAATATAATTTAAACTATCCATTTGGTTATTTTATCAGATCCTCAATATTAATTAACCTATCTTGTAGATTTGCAATTTCAAGATTATGTGTGGCTAAAAATAAACTGCAATCATACTCATTGACTAGCTCATTAAATAAACTAACAACACTAATCGCTGTCTTGCTATCTAGATTTCCTGTTGGTTCATCGGCAATAATAAGGGATGGCTTATTTATTAATGCTCTTGCAATAGCTGCTCTTTGCTGCTCACCTCCAGAAACTTGGCTTGGATAATTATTACCTCTATTTGAAAGATTAACATTTTTTATAAAATCATTAGCTATCTCTATAGCTTGATTTTTCTGCATGCCATTAATAATTAGAGGAAAGGCTATATTCTCAAGAATTGTAAAATCAGATAAGAGATTATTAAATTGAAAAACATAACCAATATTTTTCTTGCGCAAACTAGAAATTTTTTTATCTGATTCCCAATCAACTTCAGAGTTATTTACATATACAGATCCTGAATTAGGTCTCTCAATAAGTCCTGCAATATTTAAAATAGATGTTTTACCTGATCCAGATGGGCCAATTATTGCTACTTTTTCTCCCTTCTTAATATCAATATCTATGCCTGAAAAAACATTTATAAGTGTTTCTCTTACAAAATAACTTCTTGATACCTTATCTAGGGATAAAATATTACTCATTTCTCAAAGCCTCTGCAGGATCTTTTGAAACAGACCTAATGGCAGGATATATTGTTGCAACTATTGATAAAGATAATGACAAAATAGTAATTGTTATTACCTCAGGAATATGGATTTCGGAAGGCATAGAAATTAAAAAATAAATTTCTGGATTAAATAGTGTAATATCGAAAATAGACATTAAAAATAATCTTATATTTTCCACATAGATACTAACAAGAATACCGACAACTAGGCCAATAATTGTAGCAAAAAAACCTATTTTAGCTCCTGATATTATGAATAACCTAGCGATGCTGGTTTTTTTCATTCCCATTGCCCTTAAGATAGATATTTCTCTAGATCGATCTTTTACTAATATTATTAATCCAGAGACAATGTTAATTCCTGTGATTATTAATAATAGTGAAAATATTAGAAACATTACATTTCTTTCTACTATTAGCATTTCTTGCAAATTAGCATTCGTTTGTGTCCAATCTCTTGAAAAAACATTAAATCCCTCTAATGCATTATCTATATCTTGTTTATAAATTATAGATTTCTCAGGATTATCAACAAAAATTTGAAGCACACCGGCAACATTTCCCAAATTAAGAAATTCTTGAGCAATAGGTAAATCAATAAAAATAACAGTTGAGTCATAATCAGTCATTCCAATATCAAAAACCGCATCAACATCGTAGGAGTATGATCTTGGAATCGTACCAAAAGGAGATGAAATTCCTCTTGGAGACATAATAGATATATTATCGCCATGGCCAAGGGATAATGAGGATGCTAATCTAGATCCTATTACGACACCATTATTATTGCCGCTAAGATTTCCCTGAATAATATTAGAAGATACAATATCAATTTTAGATAATTTTTCTAACGGAATTCCTCTTAACAAACCTCCAGAGGACTGACTTTCTCCTAAAGCTAGAATTTGAGCCTCTATCATAGGTATTGATTTCTCAACAAACTCAAAATCATTAATTTTGCTTTCAATAGATTCAAAATCCTTAATTCCTTCTTGTTGAACAGGATAAATTAATATGTGCCCATTAATATTTACAATTTTATTTATTAATTCTGTTCTGAAACCGTTCATAACAGACATCACCACCACTAAAACTGCTACACTTGAGGCAATGCCTAGAAAAGAAATAAGAGTTATAGCCGAAAAAAAACCTTCTTTACCTTTTGGACGAAGGTATCTTTTTGAAATCCACAATTCTAACAATAAGTTTTTAATGATTTACTCCGTTAGATTAATTTTGATAATTCTTTAATAATGTTATCTAAATCGATATTCGTTCTTTGATCGTTCAATCTATTTTTTAATTCACATTTATTATTTTCTAAGTCCCTTGGGCCTAAAATAATTTGATACGGAATTCCAATTAAATCCATATCAGCGTATTTTTTTCCTGCACTTTCATCTCTATCATCATAAATAACATCAATATTATTATTTCTTAATTCTTGATAAATATTTTCTGAGGTTTTTTTACATTTCTCATCATTATTACCTAGATTAATTATGCCAACTTGGAATGGAGATATAGATTGTGGCCATAATATTCCTCTATCGTCATGATAAGCTTCAATAATAGCAGATACTAATCTAGATACCCCAATCCCATACGAACCCATATAGACAGGAACATTTTTGCCTTTATCATTATTAACAAATGCATTCATAGGTTCTGAATATTTACAACCAAAAGAAAAAATATGGCCAATTTCAATTGCTTTACCTTTTTTTTGAAATTCCTCAGGTATTTTTTTAAACAAATCTTCAGAATGCTTATCATGTGTTGAAGAATAAAATTTTGTGAAATTATTATAAGAATTCTCTAGTGCATCTTTGTTTGAATAATCAAAATCAAAGCCTTCTATTTCGGATATCCTGCTATCATAATAAACCTCTGTTTCACCAGTTTTCGTAATAATAGAAAACTCGTGACTTAATTCACCGCCTATAGGCCCACTGTCAGCAACTACTGGTATTGCATTTAAACCTAATCTTTTGAAAGTCTTCATATATGAAGTAAACATTTTAAAATATGAGATTTTTGCAGACTCTTTATCCAAATCAAATGAATAAGCATCCTTCATTAAAAATTCTCTACCTCTTAACAAACCAAAACGTGGTCTAATTTCATCTCTAAACTTCCATTGAATATGAAAAAGATTTAAAGGAAGATTTTTATATGATTTAATATATGACCTAAAAATTTCAGTTATTTGTTCTTCATTTGTTGGTCCATATATTAAATCTGCATCATGCCTGTCAGATATTCTTAACATCTCTTCTCCATAACCCTCATATCTTCCAGACTCTATCCACAAATCTGATGATTGCAGTGTTGGCATTAAAACTTCAATTGCTCCTGCAGCCTCTTGTTCCTCTCTTACTATTGACTCAATATTTTTAAGAACTTTAAAACCTAATGGTAGCCAAGAATAAATACCTGCGCTTTCTTGTTTTATCATACCTGCTCTAATTAATAATTGATGAGAGGGTATCTTTGCGCCTGATGGATTTTCCTTGCTAGTCGGAATAAAATATTTTGACCAGTACATTGTTACCTCTTGCTATAAAAACTTCATTACTTAAGTCCATTATTTAATTGTAATGGATAATTACTTCTACGAAAGGTTTTTTTCCCCATATATAATTTATTTCTTTTGTAATGGCATTTTTAATTCTATTTTCTAACTTTTCATCTACTTTACTTGATTTGAGAATTTGAGATAATCTTTCCTGAACCAAATCTACTAAACGTATGCCTTTTTCATCAAATTCAGGTATTCCTATAGTGCTTACAATAGGTTTTTTCTGAACTTTATTATTATTAATTTGAATACTTACCGTTAAAACCCCAGAAAATGACAATTTACTTCTTTCTGTAGAATTTGATTCAAAGTCATGCACTAAAATATTGCCATCCTTATATATTCTTCCATTTTCAACATTTTTTACACCTTCAAAACCCTCTTTGCTGATGGTTATAAGTTCTCCATTTTCAATAACTTTTGCCTGAATCCCGCATTGACTGGCAATATTAGCATTTTCTCTCAAATGTCTATGCTCGCCATGTACAGGTATCATATATTTAGGTTTCAAAAGATTAAACATTTCTATTAATTCATCTTCACATGGATGTCCCGATACATGAACAAAACTATCTTTTTCTGTAATTACATTTATACCTCTTTTTGCAAATGTATTTTGTAAGCGTAGAATGCCATACTCATTACCTGGAATCATTTTTGATGAAAAAATTACCGTATCACCTTCATCAGCATATAAGTTTCTGTGCTCATCTCTAGCTATTTTTGATAGTGCTGCCCTATATTCACCCTGACTCCCTGTGCATAAAATTAATGTCTTATCAGCGGGAAGATAGCCAGCATCTTCTTCATCAACAAAATCAGGTATACCTTTAAAATAACCAGACTTCTTAGCAGCCCTAGAAATCTTATGCATACCCATCCCAGATAAAACAACTTGCCGATCGTTAATGGCCGCTGCTTCAGCTACTGATGTTAATCTTGCTACATTAGAAGCAAATGTACTTATAAATATTCTTCCTTCAATACCTGAAATAATTTCTATTAATGAGTCTCTCACCTCTGACTCTGATCCTGATCTACCTGGGACAATTGAATTTGTTGAATCACAGACAAGTAAATCAATGTTTAGGTTACTTAATTCACTAGCCTTATTTTTATCAAACTTACCACCAACTACAGGATCATCATCAATTTTCCAATCACCTGAGTGAAAGATTTTTAAATTAGGGGTTTCTATTACAATTGCATTCATCTCTGGAATTGAATGAGAAAGCCCAATAGCCTTAATATTGAATGAACCAATCTGTAATTCTTCTTGGTCATCGATAATTATTAATTTTTCATCAAAACTAATTTTATATTCATTAAATTTTTCTTCTAATAATGAAGCAGTAAATTTAGTTGTATAAATTGGACATTGAAGATGAGGCCATATAAATGGCATTGCACCAATATGGTCTTCATGCGCATGCGTTAATATAATACCAAGAAGGTTTTTCTTTTTTTTCGCAATGAAGTTTGGGTCAGCCATTTGAAGATCAATTCCTGGTGCTCCTGATTGAGAAAAAGTAACTCCACAATCTATCATTATCCACTCTTCATTGTTTTCGTGAGCATAACCATAAAGATTAAGATTCATTCCAATCTCACCTGTCCCGCCTAATGGTAAAAAATAATTTTTAGACAATTTTCAATTCCTCAATAATTTCTGCAGCATAAAAAACACTTTTTTCGCCATTATGAGATAAAATTAACCCCCCTTGATCATTTAAATCAGAAAATATCCCTTCTATTTTTTTTCCAGTTGGCAATAACATTGAAATACTTTCATTAATTTTATAAGCAAATTTTTTCCAATCTTCTAAAATTTGAGAGAAATTTTTTCCCTTTTCCCACCTTTTAATATTTTTTAAAAGATTAATATTCAACTTATTAAGGAATTCATCTCTATCAACATCAAAATTAAACTCTTCTTTTAAACTAGTTGCTTTAAATGAACTATCTAATGGATACTTTATAAGATTTACACCTATTCCAATTGCTAAATATTCTTTATCGTTATTTGACCTTAAGCTCTCAATTAAAATACCGGCACATTTAGAGTCATTAATTATTATATCATTTGGCCATTTTAGAAAAATATCTTTTATACCAGAATTGAAACTTTCAATAGTCTTTTTGAGGGCCAAAGATGTAACAAATGATAAATGAGGTATATATTGTTTTTCAATTTCATGCTCTAAAATAAAAGTTCCCATAAAATTTCCTTTTTGAGAAACCCAATATCTATTTTTTCTTCCTCGGCCAGAGGTTTGTTCATTTGCTATAATCCAAAGTGGAAAATTACTTTTATGATCTATAATTCTTTGAGCTTCATTATTAGTGCTATCAATCTCATCTAAAATTATAATATCTATCTCTTTTTTGCTCATTTATAATTTAATTTAAAGCTAAAGTTGCATTACTTATTATATTTGCTAAAGGCGTAATTGATTGAACAAAAATAAATCCAAGTATAAAAATAAAACAGATTGAATTAATTAATCCTAAAGATCTTGAGAATGTAATTTTTTTAATATCAACAACCTCATCAAAAAACATTACTTTAACAAAACGAATATAATAAAATGCACCAATAACACTGGCAATAAGAGCAAAGGTTGCTAAAAAGACTAATCCCTCATTTATTAAAGAAATAAAAACATAATATTTTGCAAAAAAACCTGCCAAAGGTGGAATTCCTGCAAAAGAAAACATATAAAGAGCTATAGAAATAGCTAAACTAGGATTATTTACTGACAAGCCAGCTAGATCAGAGATATTGTTAACATCTTTTTCATTCTTATTTTGAATATTTATTAAGCATGAAAAAAATCCGATATTAGCAACTATATATATAACCATATAAACCAATATGCTTTCTATATCGCTCTTGTTTCCAGTAGATAAAGCTAGTGTTGCAAATCCCATATGAGCAATTGAACTATAGGCAATTAATCTTTTTATATTGTTTTGCCATATAGCAACCACAGACCCGAGCAAAATAGAAGAAAAAGACACAAATATAATTATTTGTGACCAGCTGGGTATAAAATTATCAAACGGAACATATAAAATTCTTATTAAAATTATCATTGCCGCCATTTTTGGGACTGATGCAAAAAATGATGTAACAGGAGTCGCCGCACCTTGATAAACATCAGGTGCCCACATATGAAACGGGACAGCAGAAATTTTAAAAACTATACCCGCAAGTAAAAATGCTAAACCAAATGTAATTCCCAATTGGTTTGATGATAAGGTTAATTGAGAAATTTCGTTTAAGAAAATTGTACCAGTAAAACCATAAATTAAAGAAGATCCATACAAAAGAAGGCCTGAAGATAAAGCTCCTAATATAAAGTACTTAACCCCGCTTTCAGATGAAAAAGAGTCATTCCTGTTGAATGTTGCAAGAACATATAACGGAAGACTTTGTAATTCAATTGCTAGATAAAGGGATACCAAGTCATTTGCTGACACCATCAACGCCATCCCAAGTGTTGAAAATAAAATTAATACAGGGAATTCAAAAGCAGTTTTATCATAATTTCTTAACCAATTAGCAGACATAATAATTGATAGAGCAGAAGTAAAGAAAATGATGAATTTAGCAAAACTTGATAGTTTGTCTTCGATAAAAAAACCGTTAAAAGCAAAAGCTTGGATATTGCTAGATATCAATTCATTAAAAGATAAAATTAACAATGTTAGAAAAGAAAAGGTATTTATTAAATTTATTGATTTTTTTTGATAAAACGAACCTATCATTAATAAGCTCATAGCTGTTATGGCTAAAATTAATTCTGGAGCAATTATTATTAAACTTTCAATTAAATTGACCATTATTAATTACCTCCAGATAAATTAATAGATTCTACCAATCCGTTCGATGAAACAAAAATAAGATCAAGAACAGGTGCAGGATAAATTCCAAAAAGAATAATTAATATTAATAATGGAATTAGCGTTACTTTCTCACCTAATGTCAGATCCTTTAGAGATTTTACAGCATCATTTGTTATTTTTTCAAAAATTACTTTTCTGTATAGCCATAATCCATATACCGCAGAGAGAATTACTCCACTGGCTGCAAAGAAAGCAAAAACCTTATTAAAAGAGAAAATTGCCATAATGGTTAAAAATTCTCCAACAAAACCACTTGTTCCTGGTAAACCAATATTAGCAAGAGTGAAAACCATTAAAAATAGAGCAAATTTTGGCATTACTGAGACGACACCACCATAATCTGCAATTTTTCTTGTATGCATTCTATTATAAATCACGCCTACGGACAAAAACAATGCTCCAGATATAAGACCATGTGAAAACATCTGAAATATACCTCCTTGGATTCCATTAATGTTAAATGTAAAGATTCCCATGGTAACAAAACCCATATGGGCAACAGAAGAATAAGCTATAAGTTTTTTTATATCTTCCTGAACATAAGCGACTATAGATGTATAAATAATTGCAATAACACTTAAGACAAAAATGAAATCAGAAAAATAAAAACTAGAATCGGGCAACAATGGCAAAGAAAACCTTAAAAAGCCATATCCACCCATTTTTAATAAAATGGCTGCAAGTATAACTGATCCAGCTGTTGGAGCTTCAACATGGGCATCTGGTAACCACGTATGGAATGGCCACATAGGCATTTTAACGGCAAAAGAAGCAAAGAAGGCAAGCCATAATAGATTCTGTATAATGCCGTGATCAATACTGAAAACATCATAAATTATGGGTAATTCAGTGGTTCCTGTTGCTAAAACAATATATATAATTGCAACTAACATTAAAACAGATCCTAAAAGAGTATATAAGAAAAACTTAAACGCTGAATAAACTCTTCTTTCGCCACCCCAAACACCAATAATTACAAACATTGGAATAAGAACACTTTCGAAAAATAAATAGAAAAGAACTATATCTAATGCGCAAAAAGTACCTATCATTAATGTTTCAAGTATTAAAAATGAACACATATAGTAATCAACACGATCACTTATAATGTTCCAACTAGCAATTATGCATATAGGTGTCAGAAATGTAGAAAGAAGAATAAATAATATTGATATACCATCTATACCCATTCTATAGGTCATAAGACCATTCATAATAGGAATACGCTCATTATACTGAAAATCAGAAGTATTAATGTTGAAATTATATAAAATTATTAATGATATTAGAAAAGTTATTAAGGATACAAATAGAGCTATATATTTAGAAATATTTTGATAATTTTCTGTATTAATAATTTTTCCAAAAATTATAAACGGAAGACCGATCAAGGGTAAAAAAGTAAGTATACTTAATAATGGTAGATTAATCATAATATCAGTAAACCATAAACCTAATTAATAAAAACCCCAGGCCAATAAGCATTGCAAATGCATAATGGTAAACATAACCAGTTTGAATTTTACTTACATTTCTAGAAATACTAATTACAAGAGAGGAAATGCCATCGGGACCAAAGCCATCAATAATTTTTTTATCAAAAAATAACCATAAAAAATTACCAATTCTTTTCAAAGGATTTACAAATATAAAATTATATAATTCATCAAAATACCACTTGTTGTATAAAAAATTATAAATAAATGACAATTTGTTTGATAGAAATGATGGAATCTTTTTTAAAAGCAAATAAAATAAGGTAGCCATAATAAAACCAATAATCATCATGACTAGAGGAATTTTTTTTACCCAAAAAGGAGAATGATGAATTTCTTCGAGAATATGATTATCAGAATGAGTATAGATAGAGTTACCCCAAAGACCCTTTAATTCATAAGATAGAAAAAAGTCAGAGAATAAATATCCAGAAAACAATGCCCCAAAACTTAATAAAAGAAGCGGTATAGTCATCGATAACGGACTTTCATGTGCTTTTGATAAAACATCTTGTGATGCTCTCGTTTTACCGTGGAAAGTTAAAAAGATAAGCCTCCATGAATAAAAGCTAGTTAAAAGGGCTGAAAAAACAAGAAGATAAAAAGCATATTCATGTCCAAAAGCATGACTTGCGAAAGCTGATTCAATTATAGCGTCCTTTGAGTAATAACCAGATAATAAAGGAGCTCCAGTTAGCGCTAAAGTTCCAATTAACATCATTATCCATGTAAATGGAATAATTTTATATAAACCTCCCATCTTTTGAATATCTTGTTCATCAGACATAGCGTGGATAACTGACCCAGACCCAAGGAAAAGAAGGGCTTTGAAAAAAGCATGAGTAAAAAGATGAAAGATAGCTACTTGATACGCCCCAACACCCAAAGCAACAAACATATAGCCTAATTGAGAGCATGTTGAATAAGCAATAATTCTTTTAATATCATTTTGGACAAGCCCAACTGTTGCTGCAAAAAACGCGGTAGATGCTCCAATAATTATAATAAATGATAACGCAAGATCCGAATTTTCAAAAATAGGCGAGCATCTTGCTACAAGAAAAATTCCAGCTGTAACCATAGTTGCCGCATGAATTAAAGCTGAAACTGGTGTAGGGCCCTCCATTGCATCAGGTAACCATGTGTGTAAAAAGAGTTGAGCAGACTTTCCCATTGCCCCCATAAAAAGTAATAAACAAGCTACATTTATAGTAAATTGATTCACATTATTAATTTTTTGAAAAATAACATCAAAGCTTATTGAGCCTGTTGCGATATAAAGTACCGCAATCCCTAAAAGAAAACCAAAATCTCCAACCCTATTAACTACAAAAGCCTTCATTGCAGCAGCATTAGCAGATGGTTTTTCATACCAAAAACCAATTAATAAATAAGATGCTAAACCTACACCCTCCCACCCAAAAAATAATTGTAACAAGTTATCTGATGTAACAAGCATAAGCATAGCAAATGTAAAAAATGATAAATATGAGAAAAACCTATATTGATAAGGGTCATGACTCATATAACCAATAGAGTAAATATGAACTAATGCTGAAACAGAAGTAACAACAACAAGCATTACAGAAGTTAAAGTATCAAATTTTAAGGACCAAGATGCATCTATTTCTCCAGAATTAATCCAGTCGAATAAAAATTGATTGCTAGTTTGATAGCCATTTAATGTCATATAAAATAAATATGCTGAAAGAATAGAAGAAACTAAAATTAAAGAACAAGAAGTAAAATGACTAAGTCTTAATCCAAGTATTTTACCAAAAAAACCTGAAATTATAGAACCCATTAAAGGTAAGAAAACTATTAAAAATAATTCCATCAACCCCTCATTTTATTAATTTCATTAACATTGATATTGCCGGAGTTTCTAAAGTAAACAACAAGAATAGCTAAACCAATAGCTGCTTCGCCCGCAGCAACAGTAAGAATGAAAAGAGAAAAAATTTGTCCAGTAATATCACCTAAAAATACAGAAAAAGAGATAAAATTTATACTCACACTTAAAAGAATCAACTCTAAAGACATAAGTATTATTATTAAATTTGTTCTATTTAAGAAAATACCGAAAACACCTGTAAAAAATAAGAAAGCACTTAAGATAGTATAGTGATATATGCCTATTTCAAAAATCATTCTGATTCCTCAAATGTTATATCTTTTAATTCAACATTTTTTTCTTGATCTCTGCTTACCTGAGACGAAATATCTTGCCTTCTAACATTATCTCGATGCCTTAATGTTAGTACTATAGCTCCAATCATGGCCACTAATAAAATAAGACCCGCAATTTGAAAATGGTAAAAATGTTCCGTATAAATCTTTGAACCAATGATTTCTGTATTAGTTAAGCTATTAAGTTCATTATTTTTATTAATAATAAATGATTGTTCATCAGGATAATAAACAAATAAAACAAGCATTTCAGTTATAAGAATACCAGCTGTAATAATTCCTGTTTTAATAAAATTAGTTTTTTTATTTAATTCTTCAAAATTTAAATCCAACATCATTACAACAAATAGGAATAGAACTGCAACCGCTCCTACATATACAATAAGCATTATTAAAGCTAAGAATTCTGCTCCTGCTATTAGAAAAATTCCTGCAGCATTAAAAAAAGAAAAAATCAAAAATATTACTGAATTTACAGGATTTTTTGATGTGATCACTAGTAAGGCTGAAGCAAGGATTAAAAAAGAAAAAATGAAAAATAAAATAGAAGCAAACATTTATATTTAATTACCTGAAAGGTGCATCCCTCTCAATGTTTCTAACTAGTGATACTTCCCATCTATCACCATTATCCAAAAGCTTTTCTTTTGTATATAAAAGCTCCTCACGTGTCTCTGTAGCAAATTCAAAGTTAGGCCCTTCAACGATTGCATCAACAGGACAAGATTCTTGGCATAAGCCACAATAAATACATTTTACCATATCAATGTCGTACCTTATAGCCTTTCTAATTCCGTCTTCGTTTCTTGGGGATGCATCAATAGTTATGGCTTGGGCAGGACAAACAGCTTCACATAATTTACAGGCTATACATCTCTCCTCACCATTAGGATATCTTCTCAACGCATGCTGACCTCTAAACCTTGGGGATAGTTTGCCCTTTTCAGAGGGATAGTTAATGGTTACCCTTTTTCTAAAAATGAAATACTTCATAGCTGTATATAAAGCTTTTAGAAAATCGAGCTGTATAAGGTTTTTAAAAATATATAGTATTTTTCTCATTGTTATCCCTATGGAGCCAAATCAAATATAAAAAGGACTGAAGAAGTTAAAACAACCCAAAAAAGTGATATCGGAAGAAAAACTTTCCAACCTAATCTCATTAATTGATCATATCTATATCTTGGTACAAGAGCTTTTACCATTCCAAACATAAAGAAAATGAAAGCTACTTTTAGCATAAACCAGACTACCCCTGGAATAATATTTAAAGGATAAATATCAAAAGGAGGTAACCATCCACCTAAAAACAGAATCGTAATCATTGCGCACATCAAAAAAGTTGCCGCTAACTCGCCAAGAAAATATAAAAGAAAGAAAGATGAAGAATATTCTACTTGATATCCAGCCACTAATTCGGCTTCAGCCTCAGGTAGATCAAAAGGAGGACGATTTGTTTCGGCAAGAGCAGACACAAAGAATATTATGAACATTGGAAAAAGTGGAATGAAAAACCAAATCTTCTTTTGAGCAAGAACTATATCTGTGAGATTAAGCGAACCTACACACAGAAGAACTGTAATAATTACAAATCCTATAGATACCTCATAAGAAACCATTTGTGCTGCAGATCTCATAGCTCCCATAAAAGGGTATTTAGAATTTGAAGCCCATCCACCAAGAATAATTCCATAAACTCCAAGAGATGAAATTGCAAAAATATATAAAATTCCAACATTTATATCTGCTACTACCCAATTTTCTGCAAATGGAACAACTGCCCAAGCCGACAAAGCAACAAAACAAGTAACAAGAGGTGCCATTATAAATATTGCTTTATTTGCTTTATCGGGAATTATTGGCTCTTTTAAAAGTAATTTAAGAAAATCAGCCACAGGCTGAAGCAAACCAAATGGCCCTACAATATTAGGTCC
>PBRS01000031.1 GCA_002726005.1 Rhodobiaceae bacterium | reverse complement strand
TGATGCGTAATAATTTTGATACATTTTTGCAAAATCACTATACTGAACAACAAGATTACCTTTTCTATTGTCAGAAAACTCATGACTTAAATTTGCGCGATAAATATCAGCTCTAAGTGTTGTTAAGTTGGTATCAGTGTCACCAAAAACTATTTCTTCAAAAGCTTCAACTGGTTCTCCATTAAGTGTAGGTACACCACGATCGATAAATCTTTCATGATCAGCGTGTTCATAAGATAAATCTAATGTTGTTACAGGACTAAGTTCTAGTCTTAAAGTTGGATTAAATCCATATCGATCACCATCATAATAATCTCTNTGATTTTCTAAAGTGTCACTATGAAAGTTAATTCTTAAAGCAGATTTTTCTCCAGTTGATACATTNTAATCAACAGCAAAATCAAATGCTCCAAAAGAATCAGCACCCATATCAAATGAACCAAATTGCTCATCTAAGACAGCTTTCTTAGTTACTCTGTTAATGATGCCACCTGTACCACCACGCCCAAATAAAAGAGCATTAGGTCCTCTAAGAATTTCCACTTGCTCTAAGTTATATAATGAACGGTAATACTGAACATCATCTCTTACGCCATCAAGATAAAAATCTGCAGTAGACCTTACGCCTCTAAAGACGANAGAATCACGGTGACCTTCACCTTGAGATGTATTAACACCTGGAGTATAGCGAACGATATCACCAAGCTCTCTAAAACCTTGTTTACGAATTTCATCATCCGTAACAATTGATAGAGTTTGCGGCACATCAATAATAGCAACAGGTGTTTTTAATGCTGTAACCTGATCTGAATAAAGTACTTTACCCTTAACAACAATTTCTTCTACATCCTGTGAAAATGAAGAAGTATTTGATGCAATTAGAGCAAAAGCAAAAGTACATAAAATTAATTTTTTCATTGGTTTTCTCCCCAAATAATTAAAATATGATTTTGTTATTAATAATCATTCGCAATTACTAGCGCAATTAATAATCAATTGCAACTAGAAANTTACCTTCTTTTTGAATTTGCAATCTTTTTGAAATTAAGATTCTTATATTTATACGAAACTGGCAGAATTAAAGGGTAATTCCCTTCATTTACCCAATCATAATGATATCCTATTATTCCCTCTTTTGGAGGATATATAAAAAATTCTATATTATAATTATCATCAATTTTACCTGGTAATTTAATATTTGAAGCGTAATGAAAGTTATCAGACATATTAAGATGAGGGGTTAATAAGAATTTTCCTTTAATATTATTTCTTGTATTTATAACAAGAGCTTCTACTTCTAAATAAGGAATAAAGCCTCCAATAGGTGATCCAATTGGTGATTTTTCAGACCAATTAATTAATNCTTCTAAATGAANATCTGTCGATTGTTGATCTAAAAAGAATTTACCTGGTTCAATTTCATCTTTTATTGCNCCCTCGAATATAATATCTATTCCAGGTTCAATTGTCTCCTTACCTATTATCATCTCATTTGAGTAAATAGAATCGTTAATAAAAAAACTAATTATAAAAACTATTATTTTTATGGATGTATTCATAAAACTTTCATATTTTATTAGTTGATTAAAAANGCNAACTAAATTATTTAGTGATAATGATTATTAATAGCAATAAATTAATGAGAGAAAAATGAACGAATTTATAATTACTTTTAGAGAATGTTTAGAAGCATCTCTAATAATTGGAATTATTTATACAATTTTAGATAAAAATAACTTAACCGATGAGAAGAGAGTTCTTTGGTACGGAGTTGCTGCTTCATTATTTGCAAGCGCTATTGTTGGTTTCCTACTTACATCTATAAATGAAAGTGTTGGCAATACTTCTTATGAAAAACTTTTTGAAGCTATTTTCATGTATATAACTGCTGCTATTCTATTTTATGTTATTTTTTGGTTGGCAAANCATGTTAGTGATCGTAAAGAGATAGAAAATTCAGTTAAAAATGCTATAGCNGGTTCAGGTTTTGCCCTGTTTCTTTTAGTCTTCTTTTCAATTTTAAGAGAAGGTTTTGAAACCGCTTTATTTCTTATTGCCAGCGTTACAAATACTGGAAGTTTCTCTTATTTAGGTTTTTTCATGGGTACAATATTAGCTATTTTAATTGGTTATGCGGTTGTAGTACAAGGAAAGAAAGTAAATCTAAGGTCATTTTTTAAAGCTACAACTCTATTACTAGTTTTATTTGCCTCTGGAATGATTGCATATGGAACACATGAAGTTGAATCTTACTTAGTTAAAAATGAAACAATTGATAAAAACAATATACCAAGNGCTTGGAATATCCTTCAACCAAAACCTTCATTGGATAACAATGAAAATGAATTATTTTATACCTATGATGAATCCAAAGGAAAATATTACCATTTGCTGCATGATAAAGGGAGTGTAGGTGTATTCATGAAGGGTTTCTTTGGGTACAACAGTGATCCAAATTATGTAGAACTAATATTGTGGATTCTTTCAATGTTATTTGGGATAAGGATGTGGTCGTCATTTTATAGAGCTAGTTGAATGCCTCTATAAACAATAGTTGTTACAACTATAAAAAAACTTACAATTATCGCTAAACCAAGAATAATTACGATTAACATTAATATAATGGTATATCTATCATGTTGCTTAAAGAGTTTCATGCTATGTCGTCCAAAAAAGAAACAATAACATATAAAGTATCTATTGAGGAATTAGGTTTNAGACTTGATCAATTTTTATCAAATAATATTTCTAATTTAAGTCGATCAAGAATAAAACATCTAATAAATGAGGGTAATGTTTTTAAAGTTTATGACAATAAACATATCCCCATAGAGGATCCCTCTAAAAAGGTTTCCCCAGAGGAAAGTTACTATATTAATATTCCAGAGCCAATCGATCCAAAACCTATAGCTCAAGAAATTCCTCTTGAAATTCTTCACGAAGATAAAGATTTAATTGTTATTAACAAACCTATTGGTCTTGTTGTGCACCCTGCCCCAGGAAATTATGATAATACTTTAGTAAATGCATTAATTGCACATTGTGGTGAGAGTTTATCTGGTATCGGAGGTGAAAAAAAACCTGGCATAGTTCATAGACTTGATAAAGATACAAGCGGTGTCATGGTAATAGCTAAAAATGATAATACACATGAAAGCTTATCAGAACAATTTGCCAATCATGGTAGAGATGGAAAATTAATAAGATCCTATAAAGCATTAGTTTGGGGTATTCCAAATATTCAATCGGGAAAAATTGAAACATTTATAGGAAGATCAAATAAAAATAGAAAAAAAATGGCTGTTTATAAAGAAGAAAAAAAAGGAAGAAGATTTGCCATTACACATTGGAAAAGAATTAAGTTTAATAAAGAATTAGATATTTCTAAAATCCAATGTAATTTAGAAACAGGAAGAACACATCAAATAAGAGTTCATCTAACACATATAGGTCTTCCAGTTATCGGTGATCAAGTTTATGGCACTGGGTTTAAATCTAAAATAAATAAATACGATGATACAATTAGAAATATCTTATTAAATGCTTCAAACAGACAATCTTTACACGCATATAAATTAGGATTTGAACACCCAACATCAAAGAAGAGTATGCTCTTTGAAACCAATTTACCCCATGCTATGCAAGAAGTGTCCGATATACTTTAATTTGCATCTAATCATACCCATATGTTAATAGAGTGTTATGGCTAAAAATAAAAAAATAAACAATTTACCTGTGTTATCTGGGGATGTAACTCTAAGCAATTATCTTAATGAAATAAAAAAATTTCCTATGTTAAGCGCTGAAGAGGAATACACTCTAGCAACTCGACTTAGTATTCATGGTGATACTGATGCAGCTCATAAGCTTGTAACAAGTCATTTACGATTAGTCGCAAAACTAGCCATGGGGTACAAGGGTTATGGCCTACCAATTACAGATATTATGTCTGAAGGAAATGTTGGACTTATGCAAGCTGTTCAGAAGTTTGATCCTGAAAAAGGTTTTAGATTAGCGACATATGCTCTCTGGTGGGTAAAGGCAGCTATGCAAGAATATATTCTTAGATCATGGTCTTTAGTGAAAATAGGAACTACAGCAGTTCAAAAAAAATTATTCTTTAATCTAAGAAGAGCAAAGAACCAAATTCAAGCGTATGAAGATGGAGATTTAAATCCTGAAAACTTAGAAAAGATTTCTAAACAATTAAATGTTCCAGAAAAAGAAGTTATTAATATGAATAGGAGATTATCTGGTGCAGATCCATCTCTTAATGCAAAGATTTCATCAGATGATGGCTCTCAAGCTGAGTGGCAAGATTGGTTAGAGGCTGATACGCCCAATCAAGAGGAGGAATATGCTGAAAAAGAGGAAGACAGCATTAGAAAAGATCTAATATCTGAATCATTAAATGTGCTTAATGAAAGAGAGCTAGATATTGTTCAAACAAGACGTCTTAGTGAAGAGACAACAACTTTAGAAGAGTTAAGTGAAAAATATGACATTAGTAGAGAAAGAGTAAGACAAATAGAAGTTAGAGCTTTAGAGAAAATAAAAGAAGAAATACAAAAACTAATGAAAGATAAAAATATTATTGATATCTAGTTTTGATAGTTAATTTCCTCCCAAAGTTCATTCATAACTATTATTAAATCATCAATCATTTCACCTCCCTCTATGAACCCCATTGAATATCGATCAAAATCATAGAAACCATTACCAGCATATTCCCAATCAATAATTTTATACCCACCATCAGTAACTAAAATATTTGTTTCCAGGTCATGGTGGGTTAACAAAGCGGGCCAATTAGATTGTTGAAAATTGCTCAGATTAGTCAAGAAGGCTTCCATTTTATTTTTTCTTAAATCACTAATAAGATTGATTTCTTTTATTTTTTTCCAATATAAGCTGACATGATTAAAATAATTAAATTTTGGTAAATCTATTTTTATATCCTGATATGACTCTATTAAATTGAGTAATTTCTTTCTACCTTCACTATCAGTCTTGTTGAGGTCTAATTCAATTCCTTCAATATATTCATAAATTATAAATTCATATTTGTTGTCCATATAGACCAAGTTAGGAACGATATTTTTTTTATCTAAAGATTGCAAAATTAATGATTCATTTTGCCTATTGATTCCTAGANTCAAAGAATTTTTATTATTTAATCTTAAAACTAATTTGAATTTTTTAAAATCAAGTAAATAACTGTCGTTTGTCTTACCATGTATAAGATAGGAGATNTCTGCATCATCAATATTAAAATCTAAGTCGCTTACATTTTCTAATAAAAATTTAATTTTGTGATTTNTATTCATAATAGCTCTTTCGCCATTGATAATATCCATAAACAGACATTNCCTGGTATGTNATTAATAAAATAACAGTAAAATATAACTCTCTATCAAAATTAAGGAAAATGGCTATTGAATTTATAATTATCCAGAATATCCAATTTGAAAGTATTTTTTGAGCNACCATAAATGTAGNAACAACTGAAGCCCATGTAGTAAAAGAATCTAAATATGGATACACAGCATCAGTTTTCTGAAGAGAAAAGCCAGAAACGATAGTCAAAATTAGAATTAATAATATTACTATAATATGATTTTGGTATGACCACGAAATAACATAATTTTTATCTATTTGAGATTTTTTATTCCAATTAATCCAACCGTATATAGCCATTAAAAGATAATAGAAATTAAGNAATGATTCCATATAAAGTGAAACATCCCAATATATTAATATATAGATTAATGTGCTTAAAAAAGCCGCATACCAACAAGCAATGTGTTGCTTTATAGCTAAAAATAANTAAAGAAGGGCAAAAATTACTGCAAAAATTTCTAAAGCTNTAAACATNTTATTAGAATTTTCTTTTTCCGTTTACCCCAATAACTCTTGGGGCACCAAATTGAAAATATGGTTCAGTAGCGTAAAATTTTCTTGGATCATTACCAAAACTTCCAAACCCTCTAGTTTGATAGTCTTCGTCACTCAAATTCTTACCAAATATACTGAATTCCCAAGACTCTTTTTGATATCCTAATAATAAATTAAACAATACATAATCATTTGATTGAATATTATGACGATCAGAAAAATAAAACTCATCTTTCGCCTCAATATCAAACTTAATAAANAAATTATCTGTTATTCTATAATTCATACCTAAGCTTANTTGATACTCAGGNGCATGNGACTGCTCTCTTCCATTTAAATTNACTGGGATTCCATTTTTAAGGTCTGATTCAACATGAGAAAAGCTTAAGTAATTATTAAATTCAGTTTCTAATAATCCTAAATTGAAGAATAAATCTATTTTATTATTTANTAACAAAATTAATTCCATTTCTAAACCGTAATTTGATCCTTTAACAGCATTACCTATATAATCAGTGAAGCTACATGGGCATAACCCGCCTTGCTCACTAGAATTAATTGATGTCACTATACTTTGTTTTGTTTGGACNTCCTTGCGATCTTGATAAAANATAGAAGTTTGAAAAAGGAGGTTTTTATTAAGATTTCCTTTAAAACCTATTTCATAATTAATCATTGTTTCTGAATCATATTCCAAATTTTCATTACTTANATTTCCTTCAATATTAATCCCACCTGGCTTATAGCCTTGTGAAATAAGGAAATAACTCAGCAAATTATCGCTAATTTGATTTTTNAGAACTATTTTTCCTCCCCAAAAATCTTCAGAATTATTATACTCATTATTAAATAAGCANCTTTCAGGTTTTGGATAAATCGCTATACAGAAAAACCCATCTGGAGCAGGACCATTGTTGTCAATATAATCAGCATCCCTTGATTCAATTCTTAAACCAACTTCAAAATCTATGNTTTCTGATAGTGGATATTTATATTGTCCATATAAAGCTATATTTTCAGTATCAAATGAACTTTTAAAATTATTTTCTAAATATGTATACTCTCTGACTAAGTTTACTTTTTGATTTCTGTAATATAATCCTAAAACCCAGTCATTATTACCTTTTGATAGCAATCTAGTGTCTAAAGTGAAGTTCTCATTATTTCTAATATAATTATCAAAAGATGAATACCACCAATCAAAACCAAATACTTTTGAATCGCAAGGTGTTTGATCACATATTCCTGTATTACTCCAATCTTCATCATAACCATATTCAAGATCTGAATCTGCAAAACTCAACAAAACTTCTACATTTATTTTACTAAACTCTTTTAAATATTTAAGAGAACCAGCAAATGTCTCTTGACGGTCATGCCCAGGTACATCCGAAAGAGTTATTCTAGTGTTATCCAAACTAAATGCGTCATAACCATTATCAACATCAGAATATAAGAAGTTAACCTCTAACAATTGGTCATCAGAATCCATATAGATTTTAAAACGCGAAACAATCTCATCAATATTATTTGTTTCATCAGTTTGTAAGTGTTGGTTTTTTATAAAACCATCACTCTCGTATTTTTTTACACCAAATCTAAATCCAAAGTTTTCACCTAATGGTCCAGTAAAGACAAAGCCTAGGCTTCTACCATCAAATTCTGACAATGACCCTGAAATTTCAGAATAAAATACTTCCTCTGGTTCATTCGAAACTATATTTACTAGACCAGCTAGAGCATTGGCTCCATAAATTGTTCCTTGAGGACCTCTTAATACTTCTATTTGCTTAATATCAAAAGTACTTGCAGCTAATGATATGCCTGTAAAATCAATTCCATCTATAATAACTCCTACAGAATAATTTACTGGTTCAGTAAATTCGCTTCTTTCTCCAATTCCACGAATTTGTATAAATTTTCCCCTAGATGATCCTGTTGAATAATTAATATTAGGTATTGAAAATAAGATGTCTTCAATATGTTGCGCATCTCGATTCTTAATAACTTCTTCATCAATAACTGATGCACTTAAAGGTAGTCTATATAAAGAATTATCTGAAAGCTCTGCAGTGACAACAATTTCATCAATTCTATCATCAGCATATAAGGCTGTCGCATTGAATAAGAAAAAGATAATTAAAAAAAATTTCATTGGTTCCTCCAAATAAATATTCAATCTAAATAGGGATCCAAATTAATAGGCGTTTATAAGAATCCAATTCCTACGCCGGCATTAACCGGATCAGGTTCAAAGGGTCAGGTTATTCCTTCTCAGCCAAACGGCACCCCTCGGACATCAATATTATTATAATGGTTTTATCTGAAATTCAATATTAATCCTCAAAAGGATCTTTTACTAATATTGTATCTTCTCGTTCTGGGCTAGTTGATAATAATGCAACTGGAGTACCTGTTAATTCTTCAATTCTTTTAACATATTTAACAGCTTCTGCAGGTAAGTCATTCCAAAGCCTAGCTCCAAAAGTTGTTGTATCCCATCCATCAAATTCTTCAAAAATAGGCTTAATTCTTGATTGTTCTTCAGATGAAGATGGAAAATAATCAATTTTTTTACCGTCGAGTTCATAAGCAGTACAAATATTGATTTTTTCAAAGCCATCAAGGACATCAAGTTTGGTGAGAGCCATACCATCAATACCCGATACTTCAATTGCATGTTTAACTAGAACAGCATCAAACCAACCACATCTTCTTTTCCTCCCTGTAACAGTTCCAAATTCATGCCCTTTTTCACCAAGTTCATTTCCAACATCATTATCTTGTTCAGACGGGAATGGTCCCTCGCCTACCCTTGTGGTATAGGCTTTAGTTATTCCTAATACATAATTTATGGATTTAACACCTTGACCTGATCCAGTAGCAGCCGCAGAAGCAATAGTATTTGATGAAGTTACATATGGATATGTGCCATGATCTATATCCAGCAAAGCACCTTGGGCACCTTCATACAAAATTCGCTTTCTATCTTTTCTTGCTTGAGTAAGAAATTCTTGGGTTCTAGAAATGAACGGCTTAATAATTTCTGAAACTTCAATTAAGTCATCATAGATAGAATCTGGGTTTATCTCTTCTTCATTCATACCTCTAAGAATAATATTATGATGATCAACGAGATTATTAACTTTTAATTTTAAAGCTTTTAAATCTCTTAAATCACCAACCCGTACAGATCGTCTCCCGACTTTATCTTCATATGCTGGGCCAATTCCTCTTTTGGTAGTTCCTATTTTTGAATCATTTGAGCTTCTATGTTCTCTTAAAATATCAAGATTTTTATGAACAGGAAGTATTAAGGAAGCATTTTCAGCAATTTTTAGATTTTTTGAATTTATTTCAACATCTTGATTAATAAGGATTTTCAGTTCTTCAGCAAATGCCCAGGGATCTACAACTACACCATTACCAATTATTGATACTTTATCCTCCCTAACAATTCCTGATGGAAATAATGATAGTTTATAAGTTTTGCCATCTATAACTAATGTATGCCCAGCATTATGGCCCCCTTGAAATCTTACCACTACATCTGCTCTGCTTGATAGCCAGTCAACTATCTTTCCTTTTCCTTCATCTCCCCACTGAGATCCGACTACTACTACATTTGCCATATAATCCTCTATATTTATTTAATATTAAAAATTAAATTATTAACTGTTACAATTGACTCAAGTTTCTTTACATTTTCCATAACATTTGAATTAATCTCAGAGTCAACTCCTATTAAAGCCATAGCATCTTTCAAAGGTGCGTTTCTACCAAGATTAAAGCTTGCTATATTTATTCCTTCATCACCTAATATAGAACCTAGATGGCCTATCAAACCTGGAAGGTCTTTATTAGTTACATAAAGCATATTTCTATTCAATTCGGCCTCTAAATTTATTCCATTTATTTGTACAATTCGCGGATGACCATCAGAGAAAACAGTCCCTCCAATAGAAAAACTATCTTTTTTGGTGTGCAGAGTCACTTTAATATAGCTTTCATATGCACTACTTTCATCTTTTTTAACTTCACTTATTGTAATGCCTTTCTCGCGTGCAATTGAAGGTGCGCTAACCATATTAATATCNGATAAAGACGGTTTTAGTATTCCAGATACNGCTGCAGATGTTATTGGTGCGCAATTAAAATCNGAAATTGTTCCAACATATTCAATTTCAATCTTGTTAAAATTAGACAACATAAGTTGNCCTGCAAATAANCCAAGTTGTTCAGAAAGTTTGACGAACGGNCCTAAAATTGGNGCTTCATCAGCGCTGATAGATGGCATGTTTAAAGCATTTGTTACNGCTCCTTCAATTAGATAATCGGACATTTGNTCGGCTATTTGAATAGCAACATTTTCTTGAGCCTCNAGTGTAGAAGCNCCTAAGTGTGGTGTGCATATTATTTTATCATTACCAAANAAAATNCTNTCTTTNGCTGGNTCAACCTCATAAACATCAATTGCNGCNCCATCAACTATACCGTCTTCNATAGCATCAATTAATGCTTTCTCATCAATTAANCCCCCTCTTGCNCAATTAATAATTCTGANGCCTTTTTTACANTTACNTAAAGTTTTTTTATTCAAGATATTTTTTGTTTGTTCGGTCATTGGAACATGGAGACTAATAATATCAGCCTGTTGTAAAAGCTCATCTAACTCAACCTTTTTAACACCAAGAATATTTGCTCTTTCAGGAGTCAAAAAAGGATCATAAGATATTACTCGCATTCGCAAGCCTTTAGCTCTATCAGCTACTATTGAACCAATATTTCCACATCCAATAATTCCAAGGACTTTACCTGTAACTTCTTGACCCATATATTTTGATTTCTCCCACTTTCCATCATGAGTGGATGTATTTGCCTGAGGAAGATTTCTCATAAGACCCAACATTAGAGTAATAGCATGCTCCGCAGTTGTTATAGCGTTTCCAAAGGGTGTATTCATAACTACAACACCATTAGCGGTAGCAGAATCGACATCAATATTATCAACTCCAATTCCTGCTCTACCAACAATTTTTAAATTTTCAGCTTGTTTTAAAACTTTTTCAGTAATTTTAGTAGATGACCTTACAACAACACCGTCATATTTTCCTACAATTGAAAGTAATTCATCCTTCTCTAAACCAGTTTTGACATCTACATCTAAACCTTTTTCAAAAAAAATTTTCTCAGCTTTTTTACTCATTTTATCTGCAATTAAAACTTTAGGCATTTTTATCTCCAGTTTTATTTACTAATTTTTGATGCGCCCAATCGATCCAAGGCAATAATCTTAGAATATCCTCAGACTCAACTGTTGCTCCTGCCCATATTCTTAAACCAGGTGGAGCACTCCTATGATTAACAATATCAAATGCAACTTCCTCATCAACTAATGTTTTACCAATAGATTTAGCAAAACTTCTTTGATCATCTTCGCTAAGCTCAGATAACTCATTAGAAAATTTTAAACATACAGATGTATTAGATAAATTTTTAGCTTCATCACATAAAAAAGTTAACCAATTGCTTTGGTTTACCCAATCCTTAATAATTGAAAAATTATTATTGGCTCTTTCAATAGTTCCTTTGTATCCGCCTATGCTATCTACCCACTTAAGTACATCTAAATAATCTTCAACACATAGCATTGATGGTGTATTTAATGTTTCGCCTCTAAAAACACCTTCAATTAATTTCTGATTTTTTGTTAGCCTAAATATTTTTGGAATTGGCCACTCAGGAGTATAACTTTCAAGAAGGTTTACAGCTTTTGGGCTTAGAACTAGCATACCATGCGCAGCTTCACCTCCTAAAACTTTTTGCCAACTGAATGTTGTTGCATCCAGTTTAGACCAATCCAAGTCTTGAGCAAAAACAGCAGATGTTGCATCACATAAAGTTACACCATGTCTATTATCAGGAATCCAATTAGCATTCGGTACTCTTGCTCCAGATGTAGTTCCGTTCCAAGTAAAAATGACATCATTATCAAAATTAATATTTTCTAAATCAGGCAATAAACCAAATTCAACATCATGATAAATAGATCCTGGAATTTTTAGTTGCTCTTCAACATCTTTTTTCCAGTCTTTTCCAAAAACTTCCCAAGACAAAACTTCAACAGGCCTTGAACCAAGAAGATTCCACATAGCCATTTCAATTGCTCCAGTATCAGAAGCAGGAACAATACCTACCCTATAACTCTCAGGAATGGATAATAATCTTTTAGTTTCATCAATCGCAGAACTAAGCTTTAACTTCCCTTCCGGGGATCGATGGCTTCTTCCTAATAATGCATTTTTTAAGACTTCTACTGACCATCCAGGTCTCTTTGTACATGGTCCAGAAGAAAAATTTAAGCACACAGGCTTATTTTTTGGTTTTTCTATCATTTATCTACCCTTACAGATAGTTGCTCCTCGTTGGGGAGGAGTGTCCCAAGAGTGAGATATAACTAATAATAAGATTAGTCAATGATATTTTAAAAACAAAAGAATAATTTATGACAAAAGAGTTAAAGATGTTTTGATTTCCTCTAATATTTCTTTTCTTAGATTTTGATTATCAGTTTCAATCATTACCCTAATTAATGGCTCTGTTCCGCTCTTTCTAATAATAACCCTTCCTTCATTTCCAATTTTTTCTTTCATTTCTTTTGAAAGTTTTTCTAGAATGGAGTTTGAGATATCTTTTTTATCATCACATATATGCTCATAATGTTTTTGAGATATAAGAGGAAAAAGATTTGTAAGATTCGAAATAGATTTATTCTCTTCAATCATTAAAGATAGAACCTGCAATGAGGAAATAATAGCATCTCCAGTGGTTGAAAAATCATTAATTATTAAGTGGCCTGAAGGTTCACCCCCAAAATTTGAACCACTTTTTAACATTTCCTCAATTACATATCTATCTCCAACATTAGCTCTGATTAATTTAAGGTCGATTGAATCAAGGTAGTTTTCAAGTGATAGATTAGACATTACTGTTGAAACAACTTTATTACTTTTCAGCAAATTTTTTTTCTTAAGTGATAAAGCTATCATAGCAAGTAAATGGTCTCCATTAACTTGATCTCCATTTTCATCAATTATTACTAATCTGTCGGCATCTCCATCAAATGCAATTCCTAAATCAGCATTTTCATCTTTTACTTTTTTTTTCAAAGCTTTTGTTTTAGTGGATCCACAATCTTGATTTATATTTCTTCCATTAGGTTTGTCTCCTATAACAATGATATCAGCACCTAGTTCCCAAAATATCATTGGTGCAACCTTATAAGCAGCGCCATTTGCACAGTCTAAAACTATTTTAAGATGATCTAACCGCATAGAATTTGGGAAAGATGCTTTTGCAAATTCAATATAACGTGACAATGCATCATCAACTCTTCTTGCAGCGCCTATTTGATTTTTATCCTGCAAACTCATTATATCTGATCTATTCATTAGATCATTTATTTCTATTTGCTTTTCATCGGTAAGTTTATAGCCATCTGGACCAAAAAGTTTAAAACCATTATCCTCATAAGTATTGTGAGAGGCTGTTATCATTACACCTAAATCTGCTCTTAATGCTTGGGTTAAATGTGCAACGGCCGGTGTTGGTATTGGGCCAGTAAGAAACACATCCATTCCAGATGATGTGAATCCAGACTCTAATGCTGATTCTAGCATATAGCCTGATATTCTAGTATCTTTGCCAATTAAGACTCTATGTTTATGATTTCCACGAGTAAAAACTTTCCCAGCTGCAAGCCCAAGCTTAAGTGCAATTTCTGAATTTAGACTCTCAGTGTTTACTGTTCCCCTTATACCATCTGTGCCAAAAAAACTTTTAGCCATCAGAAAGCCTATTTACTATGCGCCTTGAAGACCAGGTTTAGAATTACTATCAGTTTTCTTACCTGTTTTTGGAACAGATCCAGAGAGGTTCTCAGAATCATTTTTACCTGAGTCATCGTTACGTGATGGCTTTACACCACCTAATAAAGCATTTATTTCATCGCCAGTTAGTGTTTCGTATTCAAGTAGGCCCTGAGCAATTGTATGAAGATCTTTTTCCTTATCTTTAAGTATTTTTTCGGCTTTTTCATAAGATTCATCAACAATAGTTCTTACTTCTGAATCAACTAACTTATGAATATCTTCTGACATATTTTGTTGTCGAGCAACTGATCTACCTAAAAAGACCTCTTCCTCATTATCGCCATATGTTAAGAAACCTAATTTATCAGACATCCCATATTGCATAACCATTGCTCTAGCTAATTGAGTAGCCTGTTGAATATCTGAAGATGCGCCAGATGTAACTTTATCGTGACCAAATATTATTTCTTCGGCAATTCTCCCACCCATAGCTACAGCAAGGTTTGCATACATTTTCTCACGGGTAATTGAAATTTGATCTCTTTCTGGTAATCGCATAACCATACCTAATGCTCTGCCCCTTGGAATTATAGTAGCCTTATGAATAGGATCAGAAGATTCTAAATTTATAGATACTAGCGCATGCCCAGCTTCATGATAGGCTGTTAACTTTTTATCATCATCAGTCATGACCATCGATCTTCTTTCAGGGCCCATCATTACTTTATCTTTTGCGTCTTCAAATTCAGTATTTGTTACCATTCTCTTTCCTCTTCTTGCAGCGAGAAGAGCAGCCTCATTAACAATATTTGCTAAATCAGCTCCTGAGAAACCCGGTGTACCACGAGCAACAGTTCTAATATCAACATCAGAAGACATTGGTACTTTTCTAGTGTGAACTTTTAAAATCTTTTCTCTGCCAATTATATCTGGATTTGGAACAACAACTTGTCTATCAAACCTACCAGGTCTTAATAGAGCTGGATCTAAAACATCAGGTCTATTAGTTGCCGCTATTAAGATAATGCCTTCATTAGTCTCGAAGCCATCCATTTCAACAAGAAGCTGGTTAAGAGTTTGCTCTCTTTCATCATTACCACCACCTAAACCAGCGCCTCTATGACGACCAACAGCATCAATTTCATCGATAAAAATTATACATGGAGCATTTTTTTTAGCCTGTTCAAACATATCTCTAACACGACTAGCTCCAACACCAACAAACATTTCAACAAAATCAGAACCTGATATTGTAAAAAAAGGAACATTTGCTTCACCTGCAATTGCTCTAGCTAAAAGAGTTTTTCCAGTCCCTGGAGGTCCAACTAATAATGCCCCCTTAGGAATCTTTCCACCTAGTCTTTGAAATTTAGATGGATCTTTTAAAAACTCAACAATTTCTTGTAAATCATCCTTTGCTTCCTCAACGCCTGCAACATCATCAAAAGTTACAATACCATTTTTCTCATTAAGTAATTTTGCCTTCGATTTTCCAAAGCCCATCGCTTTTCCGCCACCGCCTTGCATTTGTCTCATAAAGAATATCCATACCGCAATTAAAAGAAGCATAGGGAACCATGAAATAAGCACCCCTAATAAAGTTGGGCCACCCTCTTTACTTGGTTTTGCATTTATTACAACGCCTTTATCATATAATCTTTGTATTAAAGTTGGATCAGAAGGTGCAAAAGTAGAAAAGCCTCTACCATCAGAAAAATGACCTGATATCGAGTCGCCAGATATCTCAACATCTGTAACATTGCCATTATCAACTTCTGCAAGTAACTGGGAAAAACTTATTTCTGATTGTATTGGTCCTGTAATTGGCCCTTGAACCAAATTATATAACCCCATTAGTGAAAAAGCTAAAATTGCCCAAACTAAAAAGTTTTTTAAGTTACCATTATTCAATTTACACCTATCTAAATTTTTTTACTTATATATGCTAGTATAAATAAGTATTTTTTTCTGAATTACTAGATCATATATCCAATTTTTTTAATTTCAATATTTACCTTATTATTAATACAATAATCAAAAATAGGGGCGGAAATAAGGCGTTTTTTGTCCCAAATAGCTGGAGAACTGTAAACTGCAGCAATTGGAGCATTCTTTTTTGCTTTACTTATATCTATATTCTTAGACTTTAAAACTTTTACCCCTTCAGGGCCTAAATAAGAAACTTTTCCATTAAAATTTCTATTTGCTTTAATTAAAAATCTGTTATCCCAACATTTAAATTCTGATTTTGAAATATCAATCGGTTTGATGTTATTTAAATTTTTAACTTCTTTGTATAATAAAATTTCATTATTTTTTTTTCTAAATAAAGTTCCGCCAAGTGTTTTTGCTTTAATGTTTGAATTTTTTTTCATCCATTTCAGTAAATTAATTATCTTTATATCCTTAGGAGAATATAAATTGTTAGGAGCAAATAATCTAATGCAGTTTTTGACAATTCTCATTTGAATTTCATTTGGCGTTTTAATAAAAAATTCTTCCCCAATACTTACAAAAATATTCTCATGAACTTCTATATATTTTGATATATAACTCTCAGCAACAAAATCTATATCATCATTTATGGATTTTAATTTATTAATTGATTTTAAAAATAATTTTTTATCAAAACCACTGTCATAAAAATTTTGAAGCGTATTCCTAATCTTAATTCTATCAAAATTAAGGTTTAAATTTGATGGGTCTTCAACCCATTTAATTTTTTGTTTTTTTGCAAATACCAATAAATCAGATTTAGATATCTCTATCAAAGGTCTAATCAAATTAATATTGTCTCTCTTAGAAAAGTTTGAAAAGGATGTTAATCCAACAATTCCTGAACCTCTAAACATCCTAAAAATAAAATTCTCAATTTGATCATCAAGATGGTGGCCAATAAATAAATCTGAAATATAATTTTCTTTACAATAATCAAAAAGAAGACTGTATCTCTCTTTTCTGGCAGTTTCTTGAATTTTTGAAGTTGGTTTTTTCCCTTGCCAAGTTAAAATGACTGACTTAAGCCCTAATTTATTAGCTTCTTCTTTTACAAATAACGCTTCTTCTTTTGAACCTTTTCTAAGATTATGATCAATTACAATAATATGAATATTCTTGGAGTTAATTTTTTTTGAAGCATTAGCCAAATTCATTAAAACCATTGAGTCAAGACCTCCAGATACAGCAATAGCTATTTTTGGTGACATAACATATAAATCAAAAGCTTTTATTAA
>PBRS01000030.1 GCA_002726005.1 Rhodobiaceae bacterium | reverse complement strand
ATTGCCGCTCCTGAAAAACCAAAATTAACTTTTGAAGAGTTATTAGCTATCGCCTCTATTGAAGATGGTAAAAAGGTTTCTTCCAAATGTACTGCTTGTCATGGCTTTAATTCAGGCGGCAATAATAGAATTGGCCCAAATTTATGGGGAATTTTAGGAAAAGCTAAAGCTGAAGCAAGTGGATTTAAATATTCTGACTCACTTAAAGGACTTGGAGGAATATGGTCAATTGAAGATATGAATTTATGGCTTAAAAGCCCAAAAAAATATGCTCCAGGTAATTCAATGGCGTTTGTAGGGCTTAGAAAGGATAAAGACAGGGCAAACCTAATTGCATATCTTAATTCAATGTCAGAAAGTCCTGTTTCATTAACAACTTTAAAATAATAAAAATTATATTTAAATTAAATATTTAATTGGTTTAATATACATAATGATAATTTAGGGGATTTAATTATGGATAAAATAGCATCAAAATCTGAGGTATTCTTTGGAGCAGATACTGTAAAAGCTCCTGAACCAAAACTTGGAAGTAAACCTATCCTAGGTAATAGATATACATCTAAAGAATTTATGGAATTAGAATGGGAAAGATTATTTACTAAAGTTTGGCAAGTTGCAGGCTTGGAACAACAGCTTGAAAAGCCCGGTGATTTTTTTACTTTTGATTTTGGAAGAGAATCTATTTTATGCACCAAAGGTGAAGACTCCAAAATAAGATGTTTCTATAATGTATGCCAGCATAGAGGCAACCAACTAGTTCAAGTTGAAGATGGCAATTTAGATGGTTTTTCTTGTGCATATCATGCTTGGAAATTTGGACTTGATGGAACTTTAGAATATGTTCCGGATGAAGAAGACTTTCCACAAGGTTCACCATGTGGAAAAAGAAATTTAGTAGAAATTAAATCAGAAATCTGGGCTGGTTTCATTTTCTTTAACTTGGACCCAAATTCAAAATCGCTTAAAGAATATCTTCATCCAGTTATGGATCAATTAGAAAATTATCCAATATCAGAAATGATTAGAACCCATTGGGTAACAGTTGAAGGTGATTGGAATTGGAAATGTGTTCAAGACAATTTTAATGAGTCATATCATACTCCTTATGTTCACCCAGCATTAAAGTATTTTTCAGATGAAAAATATTATTCATGTCAATTTGATATGTATGACAGCATGCATGCTAGAATGTTAATGCCAGGTTATATCCCAAGTAAAAGTGTTTATGATGAAGAAAAGAAAGTCTTAGAAGCCATAGCACCGGCAATTGAGTATTGGGAAATGGATGCAAAAGATTACAAAGGTAGATTATTGGATATTAGAGAAGACCTTCAAAAACAGAAAAGAAAATTAGATAAAGCAAAAGGTTATGATTTTAGTAAGTTTTCAGATACTCAACTAACTGACCATCATCATTATACTATCTTTCCAAATATGTCTTTCAGTGTAAAGCCTGATGGGATGCAATGGCTTAGAGGTACGCCTCACCCAACAGATCCAACTAAATGCTATTTTGATTACTGGTATCTTACATTATTTCCAGAAGGCGTTGATGAGTACTATTCACATATGCTCAAAAAGAAGACTTCAATAAATACTAAAATTCCCCATATAACAGGTCACCATACTGAAGTAGATGTTGGAGATGGCATATCTGAAGATGTTGCAATTTGGACCAGCCAACAAAAAGGATTGAGCTCTAAAGGGTATATTGGTGATTATATGCCGGCTCAAGAAAATAGAATTAGGTTCTTCCATGAAAATGTTGACAAATATCTTTTTGGTGATGAATAATTAATATTTATATAGGTAAATTATGGATGAAAAATTAAAACTAGCTGCTGATAAAATTGAAATTGCTGATGTTGTTTATAAATATTGTAGAGCTATCGACAGAATGGACAGAGAATTATTAGAATCTGTATTTCATGACGACTCTATTCATCATCATGGTGAATATGAAGGACCATCAACTGATTTTTGTAATTTTGCATTTGATATACTTGCTGAAATGGAATTTACACAACATTTAGTTGGAAACCTTCTTATTGAAGTGGATGGGGATACTGCTTGGTCTGAGGCATATTGGACTGCGTTTCACAGAATAGCAAAAGGCAAAGAATCAGACATGGGTTTTTTAGCCGAGCATGATTCCTCAATTGATGAAGATGTTTTTGTAAGCGGAAGATATATTGATCGTTTTGAAAAAAGAAATGGTGAATGGAAGATTGCAAAAAGACAAGGCGTTCATGATTGGGTAAGATTTGAACCTGCTAATGAAAAAGGTCAACTTGAAGCAGCAGGTCCAACTGCTAGTAGAAGTCGTCAAGACCCAGCTTATCAGAGATAGAATAGATAGTTATCTTTTATCGAAAGTTATAAAAAACTCTTTCATCGGCATAAAAAACATACTGAAATTATGAATAGGCTCTTGGAGCGGTTTATCAATTTTTATATTTTTCATTCTTTGAATAAGAAACTTAAAAGAACGGATCATTTCTTGCCTGCCTAATAAAGCACCAGGACAATGATGTGCTCCTGATCCAAAAGCCATATGAGCGCCAACACCTTCTCTGTTTAATTGAAACTGATGCGGGCATGAGAATTTTTCTTCATCTCTATTTGCTGGCCCATATCCCATCATCACCATTGAATCTTTAGGTATTGTTGTTCCAGATACTTCAACATCTTTGCTAGTCCTTCTTAATAGAAACTGGACTGGACTTTCCCATCGAAGAACCTCTTCAATAAAAGGTTTAAGAAGTGACTCATCTTCATAAATTTTTTCTGTAATATCAGGAAACCTAATAAGTGCCCACATTCCATGATTAATTGCACTTTGAGTTGTTTCATACCCTCCAGTAATTAGTTGATGCATTAAGTTTTGCAGTTCGTGCATAGATAACGGCTCTTCATCATCTCCATGAGCATGAACCATTGCCGACATTAAGTCTTCTTTTGGGTTTTTTCTTCTATCTTCAAATACTTCTGCTAAAAAAAGTTGAGCTTCAAGCTCAGTCTTTGCATTTGCTGTTACCTCTTCTTCAGTTGCAATAGGAGCTCTACTCGCCCCTAACATTGAATCTGCCCACTTCTTAAATGTTGCAACATTATCTCGAGATAAACCCAACTGCTCAGCAATAATTATACCTGGCATACGCATAGCAAATTCATCATTAAAATCACAATTTCCTTTTTCAATAAAATTATCAATTAATTCATTCACCACTTCGTCAAGGTGAGGCAATAATTCATCTACCCTTTTTTTGGTAAACACCCTATCAACAAGTTTTCTGTATCTCTTATGAACAGGAGGATCAGTTCTTTGAAGGGTTTGAACATGCTCCCACCCTCCTCCATCTACAAGAATATTCTGATGTAAAGATGAAAATTCACCTCTCGTTGCTACGCTTACATCATTAGAGAATGTCTCATAATCTTTTAACGCCATCCTAATATCATCATATTTTGTGAGCATATAAATTCCTACTCCAGGAATTTGATATACAGGTTGCTCTTTATGGAGTGCATCATAAAATTCATAGGGGTCGCTATTAACTAGCGGATCTAGAAAATTATATTTCTCAACATTACTTTCAGACATAACTAAATATAAACCTTTTTTAGATATTATCCCAATCGTGTTTTTTTATCCAGTCCTCAAAATAAGTAGGCGTGATAGAAAATTTTTTATACAAGTCATTCATTTCAATTGCTAAAGGTGAGGGATCTTGTTCATTATACCATCTATAAAAGGCAGCCATTCCTCCGTAGATTGATGGTTTTTCATATTCCTCAGATCCAGTAACAAGTTTGCTCATCTGCCTTGCAAAAGTATTTGGTTCAAGGCTCTGGAATGCTATTTTTCTTCCAAGAGCTTTTGAAAACCTCTCTGCGACTTCATGGCCAAGTAAAATTTCAGGTCCACCAACAGTAATTTTGTCAGCCCGTACATCTTTGTCGGATAATGCCGCAACCATAAAAGCAGCGACATCTTCAAGACATATCCATGAAATTTTTAAAGTTTCACTACAAGGATAAGCAAATGTATCACTTTTTACTATCGAAGGTTTAGCCCAAAATCTAGATAAATTATCCATAAATACAACAGATCTAATTACTGCATAATCCATACCGCTTTGAGCCATTGATTTTTCTATCTCTCTTCTTCCATCGTGAGCTGCTAAACCATTATCAGCAGGGGCAACATAACAACTTGTATTGAAAACAATTTTTTTAACACCCATTTCTTTTCCTGCATTAGTTATATTTTCACCCCATTGCTTAGCTATATCTCTATCAAAGACAAAAGGTAAATTCATGGCAATACAGTCAACATCTTGGGATGCTGTCTTAAGTGTATCAATATCGAAAAGATCTGCTTTTACGCTTTCCACATCTCCCTCTATTTCGCTATTATAGTTTTCTGGATATCTTGAAACTGCTCTGATTTTATATCCGTTTTTAATTAATGCATTAACCAAAGGAACACCTTGATCTCCACTTGCTCCATATACTAAAACTTTTTCCATGATTACTCCTTAACTCCAAAATTCTTTCCAGCCACATGATTACCGGCAAGATAACCATAAGTTAATGCTGGACCAAGTGTTCCTCCTGCCCCTGCATAAACCGACCCAGTGCTTCCAGCCATCGCATTTCCTACTGTATATAGACCTTCAATAATACTTCCCGATGCAGAAAACACTCTTCCAAATTCATCTGTTTTCATCCCGCCATTAGTTCCCAAAGCACCAATATCTATTTCCACTGCATAAAATGGAGCCTTTTCAACTGCGCCAAGTGTTGTATAAACTCCTGATTGAGATCTATCACCATAAAATGAATCGTACTCACTTTTTCCTCTTCCAAAATCAAGATCATTTCCAGTTTCAACATATTTATTGAAGGTATCTAATGTTAAATTTAATGAATCTTGATCAATTTCTAATTTTTTAGCCAAATTACTAATGCTGTCAGCTTTAATAAACCAATCAGGGTCTTCTGTTCCTGGAAAAATATTCACAAAAGGGTATTTTTCTCTAAAATTTGAATCAAAAATTATCCAAGAAGGAAGATTGGGGTAACCATATTCATTAGGATCAAAAAAATGAAATGCACCAGCCATTGCAGAATAATTTGTTGCTTCATTACAAAATCTTTTTCCAGATTTATTAACCATCAATGTATGAGGTAATGTTCTTTCAATTAAAATTGGTGATGATTTTTGATTCCCCTCATCCCAATTATCATTTGGCACCGACAAAACAGGTGACCACCAAGCGCTTGTCATATTTCCAAGTGATGCACCAACTTCTTGAGCTAATAATAGACCATCACCGTCATTACCAGGAGGTGATGCAGGCGCATTCAGAGGACCTCTTAAAAAATTATTAACTAACTCTTCGTTCCATTCAAAGCCTCCTGTTGCTATTATCACTCCTCTATTAGCAAAAATTTCTTTCGCTTCACCATTTTCTTCAATTTCAATACCAACAATCCTATTATTGTTTTTGATTAATTTTTTTGTATGAACATTCAATTCAGGTTCAATGCCTCTATCTAGGCATCCTTTTAAGAGTGCACCCACTAGGGCTTGCCCCATTCCTCTTGAGTCCTTTGATATTCTCTCAGTCATTATTTCTTCATCGACGATTCCTGTTCCTCCGCCTAATGGCGTTTCTCCAAGAGTCATAGGAATAGGCATTCCATTATTTCTCACTTTACAGGCCCAATCCCCTAACTCACAATAATTAAATAATTCATTATCAAGAGCTCTGCCGCCGCCTAAAATTGCTCCAGGTCTATCTAGGTAATAATCTGGATATCCATCCAATACATAAAAACTTGCATCAGTTTTCTCTTCTATAAAGTCAATTGCTGCTGAGCAATTATCAATAAACGAAGCCAAACGATTAGAGTCTATCTCTCCATTTGATAAAGACATGAAATAATCTAATGCCATAGATCTATTATCTTCAATACCCATTTTTTTCATATGGCTGTTCATTGGGGCCCAAATAATACCACCTGAGATACCGGCAGTACCTCCAACTAAATTTTGCTTTTCAAATAAACCAACTGATAAACCATTTTCATGAACCGCTAAAGCAGCAGTCATTCCGCTGGCACCGGCTCCAAGAATTATAACATCATAAGTATTTTGCATATTGTTAAAGACCCTAAATAAAGATAAGCATTTTAGCTATATAAAAAACCTTAGCAATTATTAATTGTTGAATTTTTTAAGAGTATCGTGTTTCAATATAAGAATATATGGGGAAATATCATGGATTTAGGAATTAAAGGTAAAAAAGCTATTATTAATGGTGGTAGTGCTGGAATGGGAAAAGGAAGTGCACTTGCATTAGCTAAAGAAGGTGTTGATCTTTTTATATCTGCAAGAGGAGAAAAACGACTATTCGAAACATGCGAGGAAATTGAAAAAAATACAGATGCAATTGTTAAGCCTATTGTAGCCGATCATAGTTCAGATGAAGGAAGAGAAAAGATATTATCTGCTTGTCCAGATCCGGATATATTAGTTGGAACATGCACTCCACCACCTTTTACATATAGTTATGAAGAAGTTTCTATAGAGGAATGGAGGCAAACTCTTGATGTATCACTTCTTAGTCCTGTAGAATTTATGAAAGCAATTATTCCTGGTATGGTTGATAGAAANTGGGGAAGAATAGTAAATATTGGAACTGGAGCAGCCAAAACACCTACCGAAGTTAGAATATTATCTGGCCCCCCGAGNGCAGCNCTTGTCAATTACTCTGTGGCGGTATCAAAAAAGGTTGCTAAACATAATGTTGTTATCAATAACATTCTTCCAGGAATGCATCATACAGCTAGCATTGCAGATAGATACAATAAGTTAGCAGAAGAAAACGGTACAACATATGATGAAGAAATTGAAAAATTTGTTAATAATTGGAAAATACCAGCTAAAAAATTTGGATCATCTGATGACCTTGGATCTTTTGTAGCAATGTTTTGTAGTGAGCAAGCATCTTATGTAATTGGTCAAAGTCTAGTAATAGATGGTGGAATTGGAAATACAACTTTTTAATAGGACTAGAAATGAGTGAAAAAACATTAATTTTTGATATTCAAGATAATATTGCAACAATTACTATGAATAAGCCTGAGAGAAAGAATGCTCTTGATAAGGAGATGATTGATTTATGGGTTAATGCTCTTGATGAATGTAGAGAAAATAAAGATATATCTGCAATTATTTTAACGGGTGCAGGTGATGCCTTTTGTGCAGGCGGTGATAAAGCTAACTTAGGAGCAAATAATAAAATCGACCCTCTTCAAACAAAAAATCATTTTTGGGATCATTTTCAAAGAGTAGCAAAAAAAACAGCAGAAATAGAGAAGCCAATAATTGCTGCTGTAAATGGAATGGCTACAGGTGCGGGCATGGATATGAGTTTACATTGTGATATCAGATTTGCCGCAAAAAGCGCTTTCTTTAGAGCTTCATACGCAGCTTTTGGTCTTGTGCCAGGTAATGGTGGAACTTATTTTCTTCCAAGAATAGTGGGCGCATCAAAAGCTTTAGAATTATTTTGGTCAACAGATATAGTGAAGTCAGATGAGGCCCTTAGAATTGGGTTAGTGAATAAAGTCTATGATGATGATGTATTGATGGAAGAAACAATAAAGTGGGTAAAAAATGTATTGGACCAAGCGCCAATTCCTGTGAGAGTCATCAAAAGATTAATTTATCAAAATTTAAATATGGATTTATTATCTAGTCTTGATTTAATATCATCACATATGGCTTTTGCACGAACCAGTGAAGATCATGCTGAAGCAATTAAAGCTAGTGAAGAAAAGAGAAAACCAGTTTTTAAAGGAAAATAATTTAGGATTTATCAATGAGTATTACAGATTTAGAATGGTATAAAAGCAATAGTCCATCTTGGAAAAACCCTGATCTTAAGGGATTGGATGTTGACGGCAGCAGATATCACTCAAAAGAATTTATGGATAAAGAATGGAATCATATGTGGCCAAAAGTTTGGTTACTTATGGGAAGAGAAGATGAAATCCCTAACCCTGGTGATTATCAAATGGAAGAATTTGGCAGAGAAAGCTTCTTAATGATTAGACAAAATGATAACAAAATCAGGTCTTTTTATAATGTTTGTCAACATAGAGGTGCGCGTCTTACATTTAACGATCTAGGAAGTGCAGAAACATTTAAATGCCCTTATCATGGATGGCAATGGCGAATAGATGGTGAATTAATCGAAGCTCAAGATGCAGAAGATTTCCCTGAAGGCAACCCATGTGGCAAATTAAAATTGGAGGAAGTCAAAACTGAAACATTTGCTGGTTTCATATGGATAAATATGGACAAAAATGCATCTTCATTAAAAGATTGGCTTGGGCCTGTTTGGGATGATTGGGAAGCTTATGAAATTCATAAATGGAAAAGGTATGTTGCTCAAACAGTAAATGTTCCATGTAATTGGAAAATAATTCTTGATAACTTTAATGAATCTTATCATTTGCCAACTGTTCATGCGCCTGAAAGAGCAGTAACAAAAAGAAGAATGCCAAGTGGTGTAGATACTAGTTACCGCAGTACTCAATTTGATTTATCTGATGAAGGTCATAATAGGATGATTATGAGAGCTGGCTATGGCTCTATGCAAAAAGACGGTAAATTAGAAGATCCTCTTTATTCTGTTATGCAAGAATGGGATATGAACCCTGATGACTATACTGGAAAAGGTATAGAAACACGCGAAGCTATCCAAAAAGCAAAGAGAGATAATGGCCCGGAAAGAGGTTATACACACTATAAGAATCTTAGAGACGAACAACTTACCGATGCTTTCCATTATACACTTTTTCCAAATTTCGCAGTTTCTCTTTGGGCTGACGGATTCCATTTTTTAAGAGCAAAACCTCACCCTACTAATCCTGAGAAATGTGTATTTGATAATTGGTGGTATTCTAGTAATCCAGATAAAGAAAGCGCACCAGTGAGGACAACTGTTGGGATATCTAAAAGAGGTGAATATGCAGATAGAGATTTTTTTGAATTAGGTGAAAAGAGTTTAGGTCAAACGATTGACCAGGATACAGCTGTATTTATTCTTCAACAGCATGGACTCCGATCAAGAGGCTTTAATAGAGCCTATTTTGCGGGGCAAGAAAAGCGTATAAGAAGATTTCATGAGATGATTGAAAGCTATTTTGAATAGGAGAACAAAATGATTATAATTTCAGCAACTTTAGATTTTGAGACTGAAGCTGATAGAGATAAAGCGGTATTTCTTACAAAAGACATACAAATGGCAACACGTACAGAGGAGGAAGGCTGCATTAGTTATTGTTTTGCTGCAGATCCAGCGGTTTCCAATAGAATTCAAGTTTATGAACTTTGGAAAGATGAAGAGTCATTAGTGGCTCATTTTACGCATCATACATATCTTGAAATGGTTGAAGCACTGAATTCTGTAGGAATAAGAGAAACTGAAAATCAAATGTATTTAATTGACAAACATAAATCTGTTTATGATGAAGATGGTAATCCAAGAACAATTCTATTTGCGGATGATTAGTTGAAATGACAATAAATGTAATTGATACCCACGCGCACATTGTTTTAGGCAAGGCTTTTGGTAAAGCAGGAAAATACGGTCCTGATACCGGATTGGATGAAAATGGAACTCCATATTTTCGAATTGGATCATATAAAATGAAACCTATGCAATATGAAGGTACTATTTTCATGGAAAATAATTTGAGAATAGAAGCAATGGATCAACTGGGAATTGATTTACAGCTATTATCGCCGAACCCTTTAACTATGTTTCATAGGATCGAAGGTGATATAGCCAATGAATTTTGTAAAATTCATAATGATGCAATGGTAGAGTCAGTTCAAGAATATCCAGATAGACTTCTTGGATCAGCTACCCTACCAATGCAAGATGTAGATGCTGCTTGTAAAGAGCTTGAGCGAGCTATTAATGAACTGGGCCTTGTTGCAGTCTCAACAGGGACTGATTATCCCTTTGGCCTTGATGATCCTAGATTAGATGA
>PBRS01000029.1 GCA_002726005.1 Rhodobiaceae bacterium | reverse complement strand
AATATTTCCTGCATTGTTAATATCTTCTTTAAAATGCCATCTATAGTGGAACATAAATTTTGTAATCCATTCATCACCAAAATCTTCTAATATTGAATTAATAAATGCCAAAGCCTTATCTTCTGGAATTACATTTCTATCAACAAATTGAGTTTCAAGCTGACGAATAATTGGCGTTGAATCACATATGGCTTCCTTTTTATCAGGAAATATAAAAACTGGTAAAAGAAGAGGCTTTGGCGCAACCAAGCCCATCTTATCAAGAATTTCTTTAGTATTGCCCCATATAATTTCATAAGGAATTCTTCTATATCGTAATAGAGCTAACATCTTTCTTGTATAAGGTGATGCGGGTACCCCTATTACAATAGTTTTAGTATTATTTTCCAATTAAATTTATTCCTTAAAGTAAATTACTGAAAAGACACTTCTTTTTTGTTATATTAAATTCACTTAATAAAAGATTGTAAAGGAGAAAAAATGAGTTCAGAAATTAACGAACTTCAAACTTCAAAAAATGATTTAACACAAACACGCATAGAAAGCGGAACTCTTGATTCATCTAATCTAGAAAAAGGTGAAATTTTAGTAAACATTGAACGCTTTGCTTTTACAGCAAACAATATAACTTATGGTCTTGCTGGTGATATGATGGGATATTGGAAATTTTTTCCTTCATTAAATAATTCACAAGATGAATGGGGGTGTATTCCAATGTGGGGATTTGCCAAAGTTATTCATTCTAACAATGAAAATATAAAAATTAATGAAAGGCTTTTTGGTTATTTTCCAGCATCAAATTCAATAATATTAAACCCTATAAAGGTTAATGATCAAAGCTTCACTGACGGTAAAGATCACCGAAAAGAATTGCCCCCCGTTTATAACAACTATATTCGACTTTCTGGCGAAGAGAATTATGATAGCACAATGGATAATTTAAGAGCTCTTTTGTTTCCTCTTCATATTACTTCTTTTTGTTTATGTGACGCCCTTCAAAATGAATCTTATTTGGGAGCTTCCCAAGTAATAATTGTTAGTGCTTCAAGCAAGACAGGGATAGGTCTTGCTCAAGGTCTAAAAGATGAAGATGAAAAGCCAAAAATTATTGGGCTTACCGCTTCAAAAAATATAGATTTTGTTGAAAGCTTAGGTTGTTATGATGAAGTAATATCTTATAACCAACTTAAGAAAGTTAATTCAGAAATTAAAAGTGTAATGGTTGATATGGCAGGAAATAGAGAAATATTAGGGACTTTACATGACTCTCTTAAAGACAATATGTTGAAATGCATTACTGTTGGAATGACTCATTGGGATAGCGAAACAACAGCAGAAGATGCACTTGGTCAATTGATGATCAGAGATCGCACTGAATTCTTTTTTGCTCCCGATCATATTCAAAAAAGAATTAGTGATTGGGGATCAGATGGTTACAACCAAAGAACATCAACCTTCATGAATACTAGGGCAAAACAAAGCATTGAATGGATGAATATTAAAGAGATTTCTGGCTTACATGAGTTTTTAAAGACTTACGATGAGGTTATAAGGGGCCATATTAATCCTGATGAAGGAATAATAGTAATCCCTTAATCAATTAGACCTCTAAACCAAAGGATAATTTAGAAAAATACATATTAAAAATTCCTAAAAAAGTTCCTTAAATTCTTACCAAGGGTGGATTTCTCCATTCCATTTATAGAAATTACCAGAATCTTCTTTAGTTAAGCCATTAATAACATTTCTAATACCTGAAGCGCTTTCTTCAGCTGTTATTTCAGCTGTTGGTCCGCCCATATCTGTTTGAACCCAACCTGGATGCATAATTGAGACTGTTATTGGCTCTTCAGCCCAATCAAGTGATAATATTTTTCCAGCTTTTCCAACAGCAGCTTTAGTGGTTGAATATATATACATTCCACCCATAGGCCAAGTTGAAGCACCTAATTGACTTGATAAAATCATTAAATTTCCATTACCTGAAGCAACTAAATTATCTTTAAAAGCTTTCGCAACTAAAAGTGGGCCTATTGTATTTGTATCTAATGTTCTGTGCCACTCTTCGATATCAATATTATCGATAGATTGATTCTCAGGCATTCCTCCAACAGCACCAGCAACTATAATAACGGTATCAATAGCTGTATCACCAATTTTGTTTGAAGCCTCCTCTATGGAAGAAGGGTTAGAAACATCTAACTGTTCAATTGTAATATTATCTGAACCAGAAGCTAATTCATCCAACAAAGATGCTGACCCTGTATCACGCGCACATGCAATAACAGAATTACCTTCCTCGGCATATTGTTTTGTGAGCTCTAAGCCAATTCCTCTTGTTGCTCCAACAATCATTATATTAGACATATTTATCTCCCTACAGTTTGAATTATTAAGAATTTAATATTACAGAATGTAATTAAATACTCAACAATAAGTTTATTTCCTTGCTTCTCTTATCATAGGATGTGCGGGAGGCGAGTCACCAATTTGAACTTTTCCCATACTTTCAAAACCATGCCTTTCATAAAGGGACATATTTCTTGGATTAGAAGATTCTAAGTATGCTCTTTCTCCTAATTCATCAATATGTTTAAGAGCTTCCTTTAAGATAAAAGAACCAACACCTAGACCTTGTTTTGACGGATCAACGCCGATAAAAGCTAAATACCAAGCATCGTCTGGATGATAGTTTGAAAATTCATCAAAAAACTGACTTACGAATTCAATTCTCTCCTCTGTCATCCACTCTAATGTTGGATATAAACAAGATTCATCAAATTCAAAACCAGGAGGATGCCATAATGAAGCTCCATTAAAATTTTCTTCTGCAAATACCACATCATTATTAAAAGATATTTTTGAAAATTCCTCCATCCATACATTAAAAGATTCTAAATAAATATTTGGATCAGGAAATACCCATCTTATTAATGGATCAGATGAAAAACCAAGCTTTAAAACACCTTTTATTTTATTTTTATCACTTTTTTGCGCTCTTATAATTTTCGGTAAATTAGTTTCTTTCATAATTTTCCTTATTTTCCTTCGAAATTAAATTCTTTATCTCTATGTAATACTATATCAGCAAATTTAGGAATTTCCTCTAAAACATATCTTGTAAGTCTTTCATAATGCATAACAAAATGAATAATTTCCTCTTTTGTCATAATTTTCTTTTTCATTTCAGGGTCAGTAATGTTTTTTTCAAGTGTCTTTTCTTGAATCCATCTACTTTCAAAAATATGCTCCATATTTGGTACCTTAATCATTAGCAATATATCAAAACTATTAAACAATTTCTGATAGTCTCCTGATAGTTCTTTATTATACCACCTTGACCAAACTCCATCTGGATCTTCTTTTTCTTCTAACTCATTCAAGGGAGGTAACCAATTGTTTTCAGAAAGTGGTTTGGCTCCGCAAAACCATCCATCAAAAAAAATAAAATCAGGCTTTCCTTTGAACTGCACCCACTCGCTCTCTGGTAAGTGCCTATCTAATGGTTTAGAAAATACTGGAATAGATGTAATGGTCTCATAAGAGGCGTTATTTAAGGATTCTATTGTTTTTAAACCTAGATCAACATCATGCGTTCCTGGCACACCCCTAACCTTACACATTGGATGAATTTCTTCTCCAAGTAGCTCTCTATCTCTTTGAGATTTATATATGTCATCAATAGAGAAGCCCGTAGTTTTTTTGTTAAAACCTTTCTTTAATGTTAATTGAACAAAGTCAGATAGTGTAGTTTTACCTGATCCTTGTCCACCTGTAAGACCAATCAATACAGGTTTTCGTGTCTTTTCTAATCCAATTAGATATACGGCTATAGGAATAACAATTTCTTTAAAAAAGCTTTGATCAACATTTTTGATATTTATGCTATCAGAATAGAAAAATAATTCCTTTTTCACTTTTTCAAAAAGGTTTAGACATTTTTTATCATTTGCATCTGGTAGTTTTATAGCCAAAATTTCTCCATTTATTTACAATTTAACAAATATTATATAAAAAATAACAAATTAAAAAAAAATCATGGATAAATCATTTCTCATATTTTTAGCTATTCCTATTTTCTTTCTGATGATTTGTATTGAATTAGTTTACGGTTATTTAAAAGGCAAAAACAACTATAGATTAAATGATACCATAACAAGCATAAATATTGGTTTAATCAGTAGGTTTCCAACAATATTAAACCTTGGCTTTCAAGGACTCACATTTTCATATGTTGCTACAAATATGAATCTCTTTCAATTACCAATTAGCTCACCTCTTACATGGATTTTTGCATTCGTTTTATATGATTTTTTATATTATTGGATGCATAGATTGCATCACGAATATAAATTTCTCTGGGCAACACATGTTGTTCATCATCATGGAGAGGAATTTAATCTTTCAACGGCATTAAGACAAACTAGTTCAGGTTTTTTATGGAAATGGATATTTTTTGTACCAATTCTTCTTGTTGGGATACCTTCACCTGTATTTGTTGCTGTAGGCGGTTTGAATCTGATTTACCAATTTTGGGTTCATACAGAACATATTGGTAAATTAGGATGGTATGAAAGATATTTTATAACCCCAAGCAACCATAGAATTCATCACGCTAAGAATCCTGAATATGTTGATAAAAATTATGGAGGTGTTTTTATTCTGTGGGATAGATTTTTTGGAACATATTGTGAAGAGAGAGATAACTTAAAGCCTGTATACGGAACTGTTAAAGCATTAAGAAGTTGGAATCCTTTATGGGCTAATATTGAAGTATTTATTAATATGGCGAAAGACTCATACCGTACAAAAAATTGGAGAGATAAAGTAAAGGTTTGGTTTTCAAGGACTACTTGGCGTCCAGAAGATGTTGGAAGGGATTTTCCATATAGAGATATTGATCAAAATGATAAATATGATCCAAAAATATCCCCTAACCTTATGAAATTTGTTTGGACACAATTGATTTTTATTCCATTCATGACACTTGTAGTTTTTTTCACCTTAAAAAACCAAAGTTTCCTTGAAACTGCCATCTTTGGTGTTTCTCTTTTTGTCTCATCAATAATAATTTCTTTAGCTTTATCAAATAAGGTTAACACTATCATTTACGAATCTATTAGGTCTGTATTAGTTTTATCTGTAATTTATTCCGGAATTATATCAATTGAACTATTGGCTGCTCAAGTATTGGCTATTCATGCATTATTTAATATTGGTATGATTGTTATCTATAGATTTTTTATCCATAAAGAAGAAGATTTAATAACTAATTAGATAATATTAATTAATCTATTTTCATAATTTAATTGTTTAAGTTATTTATTTACTTAAAATATTTTTAATATTTTAAAAAAGGTCAGAAATTATGAAAAAATTTATTCTATTAACTTTTGTAGTATTGTTTTTACTTTCATCAACCAAAACTTATGCTGGAGAAAAACACAATTCTGATGAATGGCAGATTAAAGCTTACTCAAGCGCGGCCCCTTCATTTATTGGTGATTTTGCAACAATTATAGGTGGAGATGGTAAAATGCTTAGGGAAGGAACCAATGGTTGGACATGCCAAGCAGGTAATCCTAGACCTTTTCCTAAAGAAGGTTGGAAGGATGTTCATGAGGCTATGCCAGCATGTTCTGATAAAGAAGCGGTAAAATGGATGATGGCATATATGCAGGGTAAGACACCTCAACTTGATAATGATGGCTGGATGTGGATGCTTCATGGTGATGTAGGAGAGGACAACTCTAAGGCTGGTGTATTAAATGAAAAAGATAGCGCACCAGGTCAATGGATTGAGTCTGGTCCACATTTAATGCTTATGCCAAAGGACCCATCTAGTTTGGACAATATGAATGCTGATTATACAAATGGCGCCCCTTATGTGATGTTTCCAAAAACAATATGGGCACATGTAATGATTCCTGTTGAAGGGTATTATAAGTATCAAAAAGAGTCAGAGCCAAAAAAATAAGGAGTAAAAATGAAACCTGTATGTCTAGTTCTTGGTGCAGGAGCAGGGATCGGAGGAACTGTTGCTACAAAATTTGCGAAAGAAGGATATCACTCATATTTATGTAGAAGAAGTGATAAAGAGGGCCTTGATCGTTTAATAGGTAATATTGAAGAAAATGGCGGTAAAGCTTCCGGATCCCTTCTTAATGCAGTTGATGATAATGTTTTGGAAGATTTAATTGTCTCCATAGAGAGAGACATAGGTCCAATTGAGGTTCTAATCTACAACTTAGGTGCTCAGACTGGAATGAAATTACTTCATCAAACAACTCATAAAGAATTTGAGTTAGGTTGGAGAATGGCAAGTTTTGGCTTGTTCAGGATTGCCAAGGTTTTATGTCCTTTGATGGTCGAAAGAAAAAAAGGTAATATAATTGTAACTTCTGCAACTGCTGCAATGAGAGGAAATAAAACGCAACATTCACATGCAGCTGCAATGGGGGCAAGAAGAATGCTCTGCCAATCTCTAAATGCTGAATTCGCCTCCCAAGGAATACATGTTGCCCATGTAGTAATTGATGGAGCTGTAGATGCTCCAGATACTTTAGGTAAATTGCTTGGACCAGAATTATATCAAAAAATGCGAGAAACAAAAGGTATGGAAAATGACGGGCTAATACTGCCAGAAAAAATTGCAGATACATATTATCATATAGCTCAGCAGCATAGATCGACTTGGACTCATGAAATAGATATCAGAGCATTTTCGGATTTAGCTTGGTGGAATCACGACACTATGCTCGATAAAGATTAAATGGAAATTTATTCATGACTTTGAGAGAAAATTGAAATTAAGAAAATCAACTTTGTTTTATTACAGCTTGGCAGAGATGCCTATAAATATTGCTCTTTTTCCTATTCTTGTTTTTATTCCTAAATTTTACACTGGCGAAATGGGTGTTCCTTTAGCCTTAGCAGCAAATATCATTTTAGCGGTTCGTATATTTGATGTTTTTACTGACCCAATAGTTGGTTATATAAATGACCGAACTAATACTAAATGGGGNAGAAGAAGACCATGGATAGCAATNGCTACNCCTTTACTAATGGTAAGNATTTATATGTTATTTATTCCTCCTGANGGAGCTGGNGCTCTTCATCTTTTTTTATGGATGTTTCTTCTTTCAATAGNAACAACCATGCTCATTATACCTTACTATGCTTGGGGTGCAGAGTTATCACCGGACTATAATGAGAGATCAAGAATTACTGGATGGAGATCTATTTCTGGAGTAGTTGGTAGTCTAAGCGCTCAACTTATCCCAACTATAGCTCTTGTTTTCTTTGGTCTTGGTGGTAGCACAAATGTTTTGTATATCGTTGGGATTGCTAGTGTAATTATTATGCCTATATGTGTGTTTTTAACCGTATTAAAAGTTCCCGAATCTAAAGATTATGTTCAATCAAACATCTCTCCAATTAAGGGTTTCAAAATTATGTTGGAAAACTCTCCATTTAAAAGATTGATAATGGCTTTTATGTTTGGAGGAATAGCTTTTTCTATAACAATTCCACTATATTTATTCTTTATAACTTATGTTCTTAAGGCCGAAGAAATGGCTATATTTATGCTTACATTTTTTTATCTTACAAATATTGTTGCCGTTCCATTTTGGGTTTGGTTATCAAACCAAATCGGAAAGCATAAGGCGTATATGTGTAGTTTTGCAATGATTGCGTTTGCGCATCCTTTTTATCTTCTTTTGGGTGAAGGAGATTTTTGGTGGATGTTACCTATTACCATTACTACGGGTTTTGCTGCTGGTGGTTTTGCGGCATTACCAAATTCAATGAAGGCAGATGTTATTGATCTAGATACATTAAAAAGCGGAGAAAATAGATCCGGCTTATTTTTCTCATCTTGGTCATTAACTTCAAAATTAGCAGGTTCCATTGGAACATGGCTTGCGTTAACAGCATTATCTTGGATTAGCTTTAATACAGGATTTGATGCTGACAACAGTCCGAGTCAATTATTTGGGCTTAAGTTTTTATTTTCTACACTGCCCTCTTTTTTCTTTTTAACTGCTATATTTATTATATGGAAATACCCTATCACAGAAGAAATGCACTCAAAAATTCGTAATCAATTAAAAAACATAAATCTTTAGAAATAGAAAAAGATTGATAACTAGTAACTCTGCAAGAATAAATAGAGACAAAGGTAATCAATTAATTTATCTTTATATAGCTTTTGGAGGTTACTACCTATGAGCAAGTTTCAAGTAATTTTCTTAACCATCTCGCTGGTGATTTCTGGTTGTGCGGAAGAGGTAAATAAAAAAATATCTGATGATAGCTTTCAACAAACCTATTGGGTTGAGGATTATACAAAAAATTTAAATTTTCCTTGGGCAATAACTTGGTTACCAAATGGAGATCTATTAGTTACTGAAAGATTAGGAAAAATTAAACTAATACATAAAGGTATCGTTGTTAGTGAAATACAAGGTGTTCCGAAGGTAATGGCATCTAGTCCATTTGATGGTTTATTAGATATCAAACTTGATCCTGATTTCGAAACACAGCCCTATATTTATCTTTCATATACCAAAGGTACAACAACTGAAAGGGTTGGAGTTGTATATCGAGCAAAAATTAAAGACAACAAATTAGTTGAAGGCAAAGAAATATTTAACACATCTCCTCCAGCTCCAACTGGTGGACCAAATATCACAAGAATTAACTTTCTTTCCGATAAATCCTTAGTTGCAGCAATTGGGTCTAGTGGTCAGCATGCTTACGGCATGGTGCAAAGATTGGATGGAGATATAGGAAAGATAATCAGAATATATAGAGATGGGACCATTCCAAAAGATAATGCCCTTTCAGCTGATAACCCCGATGCTAAAGCGGAATTATGGGCTACTGGTCTTCGTTCCATTGGAGGTTTAACATTAGATAACAACGGACAACTTTGGGGTGTCGAAATGGGACCACAAGGTGGAGATGAAATAAATCTTATTGAAGGTGGAGGAAATTATGGTTTTCCTCTGATTAGTTGGGGTTTTGATTATTCTGGTCGAGCTTTATCAGAAAAGCAAACAGCCGCTGGTTTTGTTGATCCGATAGTAACTTGGAGTCCTTCAATCTCACCTTATGGAATTACTTTTTATCAAGGTGAAGCCTTCCCTAACTGGAATGGAGATTTTTTCATAGGTGTATTAGGTGATCAAACAATTATAAGAATGAGAATTCGTGATGGTAAGTTACTGGAGCAACAAGATTTACTTCCTTATCATAATGAAAGAATACGTTCCGTAGAGACTGGTCCGGATGGATTTATATATGCAGTTACAGATTCCTCTAATGGTAAGATTATTCGTTTAAGACCAGGTAAACCATCTCAAAAAGACCTTGCTAAGGTATCTAAACCATTTCCTATGCCAAAAAACAGTAATATTGTTGAAAGACTAAAACAGCATGGTGTAATGCAGGATGAGGAAACTATGCTAGCTATCCAAGCCGCATATGATCAAGAAAGAGCTGAGTTTATTTACAATCAAAATTGTGTAAGCTGCCACAACTTAAAAGCCAATGCTGAAAGTAATATTGGTCCTCATCTTGAATCAATTGCTGGTCGAAGATCCGGCTCTTTACCTAATTATAATTATTCTACTGCTATGAAAATGAACAATAAAACAAGTGTAATATGGGATTCACGAACGATTGCAGCCTATATAACTAATCCTCAAGCAATTTTTCCTGGTACCAAAATGGCTTCTACTCCTCTTAAATTTGAAGATGCTGTTCAAGTTAGTAATTATTTAACAAGATTAAAAAATGAAGAGTAAGAAGTCTTTTTCTAGAAGAGCTTTTTTAGCTGGTACAGCTGCAACAAGTGCATTAGCTCTTTCTCCAAAATCTTTAAAGAGTGATGAAAATATCTTCTCATCAAGAACTAGGTATCGGCCAACTTTAGGAATCGTTAAACTCAATGGTAATGAAAATCCATATGGACCTAGTCAGAAGGCTTTAGCAGCTATTAATGAGGCATCTAAACATTCTGGATATTATGTAAACTCATCAGGTGAAAAATTACGTTCAATGATTGCGGAAAGACATGGATTATCAACTGATTATATAGTCTTAAGCTCAGGTTCTACAGCAGCTCTTACAAATATAGCCCTGGCATCACTTAAAAAAGGTCATATTTTAGCTCCAGACCTCTTTTGGGACAGTACAGCGAATTTAGCTTCAGAAGTTAGTCAAAATAAATTGAAGCGCTTACCAAGCAATATAATGCATGAAATAGATCTTAAAAATATGAGGGATTCAATTACTAAAGATATATCTCTAGTTCATATAACAAACCCAAATAACCCGACTGGCTCTGTTTTAAATAACTCAGATTTGAAAGAATTTTGTAGAGAAGCATCTAATTATTCGACTGTACTAATTGATGAGGCTTATAATGACCTAACTGATAAACCGAATTCTTCAACCATGATTCCTCTTATCAAAGAAGGTAAGAATATTATTGTAACAAGAACATTTTCAAAAATTCATGGTCTTGCTGGTTTACGAATAGGTTATATGTTAGCTAAACCTGAAATAATCAGTGAAGTTATGAAGTTTGGTTTTATTGGAAACTGGACAACCAATAAAGCAGGTGTAGCTGCTGCAATAGCCAGCTATAATGATGAAATTTTCTTATCACATTCTAAATCAATGATAAATGAGGGTAAAGAGATGGTGATGGAGGCAATTAAAAAAAATGGTCTTTCCGCTTTACCTTCTAAAGCTAATTTCATCTTTGTTAACTTAGATTCCTTAAATGCTGAACAATTCAGAAAAAGTATGGCTAAGAGAAATATAATTGTATCCGGAATTTTTAGAAATCATAAAAACTGGTCAAGAGTAAGCATGGGAAAGATTGATGATTTACAAAAATATATAAATGCTTTGCCGGAAGTTTTGGAAGAAATTAGCTAGTCTTATTTATCAACTCACCTACATCCTTATAAATTAAACAAGCCATAAGTATAAGACCAATATAACCTATAGAAGGATATATAAGGTTAATAAGCTGACCAAAAGGAAGAAGGTTACCCCCAAACCAACAAATTAAAGTAAGAGATATAGCTAACAATCTAAAGCGTAAAGTATGCTCATCAGCAAAGCGTCTACAAATTGTCCACATTAAAGGTGTAACTGTTGTATAAATTCCAAGAAAAATAACAGCAGCAAAAATTGATCCATACACTGGAAAAACCTTTGTTGCCAATATAAGTATTGGAACTTCAGCGTTATAGACAGATTGAATATTGCCCATAAGAGCAAGAACAACAATAGTCATAGCGCTTATAAAAAGAAATGGGCCAAGCAATGCTACGCCCTTGACCTCAAAATTACTTTTAATTGTTGCTCCCACTAAAGGTAAAAACCCATATAATCCAGGAAGAGAAAAAACAGCATATAAAATTGCAGAAAAAAACCAATTTTCAGAGGCTCTAAGGATTTCTAATCCATCAGATAAAAGGATTCCCTCTTTTAATGACAATGAATCATCTAATACTGTGGAAACGGCAGTAACTAAAGTAAGAATGACTATTATTGGCCCAATAATTCCAAGTACTTCAATAATTTTATTTAAACCTAATAACAGCGTAATAGTTGCACAAAATGCCATTAATCCTGATCCAAGAATAACAGGTAAACCATAAGCTTGCTCTAAAGTAGCCCCTACACCACCTAACATTACGCCGTAAACAGCAACAATCATAATCATAGTATACCAGGTCATAAAAATACCAAGATAACGACCACAAAAATGCCGAAAAACATCCTCATTAGTACGAAGATCATTTTGTTTTCCAGCTTTAAGCAATGAAAAACAGGTATAAATCATAAGAAAACCACAAATTAATAAGCCTATTAATCCTTTGCTTCCAAAACCAACAAAGAATTGCATAGCTTCCTGTCCAGTTGAAAAAGCACCACCTATCAATAATGCTATATATGCACCTGAAATACTAAATATTCTAATCCATTGATTATTCATAAATATTATACAGCCACATAACTGACCTACTATGATCTATAAAACCTGTATCTTTAGCTACTTCAGGGTCTGAGAGAGTTTCAAGAAACTTTTCTATATCAGAATAGTAACCTTCTGCGGTACCTTCAAAATCAAATATATCAACCCCTGCTGAATTAGCGGCTTTCTTAGAAAATTCTTCATTAGCATGAAATTGCCTATAACCTTGTAAACCTGAAACATTTTCTTTTACATCAGCTGCATGATGCTCTAGCCAATGTTCGTGCCATTCATCTCTAGACCATTTTAATGGGCGTCTCAAAACCATATTTAGGAATAACGGCTCACTTCCTGGAACAATCACATGTTCATCTCCTACAAGAGCAGCACTTTTAGAAGGATCAATTAAATTTCCTAGCTTTTCTCCTATACCTTCTATGGCGCCAATCAGTGAATCAAAAGACATATCTTCTGAACGAAGCTCTATTATATTATCAAAAGGTGGTTGCTCAGGTAAATCATCTGGTTGACCATCCTGAGGAACACTTGCAGTCGGATCATCTGCAACCCTTATTGCTCTTCTATATTTTAGGTTAGGAAAAATATGATTTATAGATTCACATTCATCTATAAGAAAATTATTAATTTTATCTCTATTATTAATATCTATTGCACTTAATAATAATTGTAATTTTTTAATCATAAAAAACCTTAGTGAGAATAAGGAACTAATGGACCAGTTCTATATGTGCCCCTTGATAATTCTGTAGCCACACTTGGGGCTATAGGCAACCAACCCAATTCACTACGGGCACGATCAGATGTAATAATACACTCAATACAAGATAAATCTGCGAGCTCACCAAGAGCTTCTCTGGCTTCTTCAAGAGGCCAATGAACTACCTCAATTTCTGGGCCGAAATAATCTGCAATAAGGGTTGCATAGTCTTTACTGCATGTTACTTCATCAGATGCAGCATTATAAATTCCTTGAGCAGACTCATTTGTAACTATTTTAAGATAAAGATCTGAAAGTGAGTCTACATGTACAGTGCTAACTAAATTAGTTCCTTCACCAATATGAAGGGATTTTCCAGATTCTTGAGCTCTAAATATTAATCCTGTAAGCCAACCCCCAGCGTGACCATAAATTAAACCTGGTCTTACGCTAGCCCCTCTAATACCATTTTCTGACATAGCTACAACCTGTGAATCATGACGCGCTCGCCATGCTCTAAGGGGGTGTGGATTTTCAATTGGTTCGCTCTCATCACGAGGAACGCCTTTAGTATCATTATAAACAACACTTGCACTAGTTGTTACAAACACCTTACCAGTATTTTTAAACGCCTCTTCAACTGCTAAAATGAAATTAGTATCAAGTTTTTCCATTTCCTCATCATGAGAAGCTCCGATATGCACGACGGCATCACATTCATTTGCTGTTTCACTAATAATTTCTGTGTCAGCAAAACCACCAGCTACCCATTTAACATTATCTCTCTCTTTAAGGTTAGGGATGTGATGAGGTCTAACGAGCGCATGAACTTCATGACCATTATTTACAAAATGATCTAATGCATGACTTCCTGCATGACCAGTACAACCTGTTATTAATACTTTCATAGAACCCCTCCGAATAAAAACTTAACTTAAAATAGAATATTAATTAATTCAACCAGAGGATATGGTTTACAAAAAAATAATGCCCAGATTTCTGAAAACCTGAGCATTATCTCAATAAATTTTAGTATTAGTTAAAATTTATAATTTAATTTAAGACCATAGTTTCTTCCTGGTAAAGGAACTTCATTTTTAACAAATGAAGAATGATTTCTGGCCACTTCATCAAGAAGATTCTTACCAAACAATGATAAGCTTACTTCATTTTGGTTATTTAGAACAAAAGTCTTCTTTAAAGAGAAATCAAGCATTTCATAGGATTCGGTTTCAGTCTCTCCTTCACCAATATCATTTTGCTCTTCAACATCTTTATAAGTCAATCTTGCTGTGATGCTATCTTCTGAATAGAAGAATGTTATGATATTTCTTGCAGGCACAATCCTTGGAATTTTTGTTCCATTCTTGAATTCGCCTGTAACCGAATCTCTAGCTAATGATAAGGTTAGATTACCTCTATCAAAATTAAAAATTTGACTAATTTCAAATTCATAGCCCTCAAGCTCAGCATCTTTTTGTAGATAATTTGCTAAAATAAGACCGCCATGATCATCATGCTCTTCATGTTCTTCATGTTCTTCTTCTGTCTCATCTTGAAGATAGATATAATTATCTATGTCGTTTTTAAAGATATTACCTCTAAGAGAGAAATTGTTATTTTTATAGAATATATTCAGGTCAATATTGTTAGCAGTCTCAGATTTAATTTCAGTATTACCAACTTCAAATCTACCAGTAGCTAGATGAGCTCCATTCATAAATAGCTCTACTGCAGATGGCGCTCTTTCAACTCTCGCAAGACCTAGACTAACTGTGAAATTATTATTAACTTCTCTTGCAAAATTAATAGCAAAACTTGTTTTACTATAATTCTTGTTAAAGTAGTCGATTTCCATTTCATGTTCGTCTTCGTCATGATGTTCATCTTCGTCATGATGTTCATCTTCGTCATGATGTTCATCTTCATGATGAGCAAGCGAACCTTTACGCGAAACATCATCGTATCTAATACCAAGATCAAGATCAAATAGACCGAATTCCTTACATAAATAATAACCTATAGATAATTCCTCATTATCTGTTGGTCTCATAAATGCTTCAGCACCAACTATGGAAATCTCTTCCTCAACATAATTGATGGATATTTTTTGCTCAACGACATCACTTGTTAGATCAAAAACGAAACCAAGTTCTTTGGATTTATTTTCAAAATTCGTAGGGCCCTCAGAATGACCATGTTCATCATGTTCATCTTCGTCATGATGCTCATCATCATCGTGATGCTCTTCTTCTTCGTGATGCTCTTCTTCACTATGCTGTTCAGTATGAAGATAATCTGAAGATCTAAAGAAATAATTAATTTTTTTCAGCCAAGAACTATTAACAACATAAGAACCTTCGACATCAAAAATATCGGATTCTGTAGTAGAGAAAATTCTCTCTCCCTCATGCTCACCTTCGTCATGATGTTCTTCTTCGTCATGATGCTCTTCTTCGTCATGATGCTCTTCTTTACCATGCATTCCATGATCTTCATGACCATCTCCGTGGAATGGAACACCAAAAAGACTTTCAGAATTCTTATAAGAAATACCGAAATATCCCCATTCACCAGTCTTTGATATGCCAAACCTTTGGGCGGTTGACTCAAAATCAGAATTTTCTAAATACCCAAGGTTTTCTTCATCGTGATGCTCGTCCTCATCGTGATGCTCGTCCTCATCGTGATGCTCGTCCTCATCGTGATGCTCATCTTCACTATGAATTATCGCGCCATTCGGA
>PBRS01000028.1 GCA_002726005.1 Rhodobiaceae bacterium | reverse complement strand
TCCTGTTGAGTCTAAATTTGCCATTCCGCCAAGAAAAAATGGGGTCCACATAATTGGCAATAATCCAAATATTGGTAGAAAAATATAAAAAATAAGAGGGCTCCATGCGTTAGCAACAAAGAATGACCCTATTACCATTAACGCAAGGAAAAAAATACTTGGTTTCATGCTCCCAAACCTACTACCGATAAATCCTGCTATCAAAGGGCCAACTATAGTTAGTAAGCCACCTAAAGCGAAAACATTACCCATAGTGATTACTGATATATCTAAACCTGCACCAATTCTCTCAGAAAAAGTTAGTAATCCTCCATGAGCGAAAAATGCAAACGCCACTCCGAACATAGCTACCCACCCAAGTTTTCCTTTATAGGGCATAAGTGTAGTCTTTTCTTCAGCTGAATCCTTTTCAAAAGAAATGAATAAAATAAATAAAAACGCAAGCAAAGAAAAAATCAAATGAATAAAATAAGCTCCATCCATTCCATAAATAGAAATTATTCTTGGAATAACCAAGCTTAATAGTACACCAGCTGCACCTACACCTGAATTCAGAAGAGCAAATGTCATTTGAGCATTTTGAGCTTTAGCAATAGTTGCCATAATAGTGGCAACTATTGCTCCAGAACCTATTCCAGAAATAATCCTTGCTATGAAAACTGTATTTAAATCTGGAGCATAAATCGTGAGTGAATGACCTAAGGCAACAATAATCGCAGCCAAAATAAAAACTAAACGCCGATTTATTCGATGAGTATTACGAGAAATTAAAATAGAAACAATTGAAATAGAAAATAATTCTAGAGTTGCTATTGTTCCAATTTCTCCCCTAGTTGAATTTACAAATTCATCAGCAACAGCACCGATCAGAAATGCCATTGTGAATGGCGCACTAAATGCAGATAATAATAAGCCTATAAGGCCTATTTGTTCTTTTGGTCCAATCGTAGGCTTTTGATATAAAGTTTCAGACATAAATATCTACTGTATAAGTAATTACATTCTTTCAATAATTATTGCTGGTGCCATTCCGCCTGCAGCACACATTGTGACTAGACCAAACTGTGAATCGCTTCTTTCAAGTTCATCAACAATTGTATTAACCAGAATTGAACCTGTAGCACCAATAGGATGACCAAGAGCCATTGCTCCACCATTAACATTAATTTTTTCTCTATCAACATCTAAATCTCTAATGAATTTTTCAGTAACAACAGAAAAAGCTTCATTCACTTCAAAAAGGTCTATGTCTTCTAGAGTTAAGCCAGCTTTATCTAAAACCTTCCTGGCAGCAGGCACAGGTGCATTTAACATTAGAGTCGGAGAGTCTCCCATATTAGCCATAGCTCTAACTTTTGCACGTGGTTTCATACCATTTGCTTTAGCATAATCAGGAGATGTCAAAAGAAGAGCAGCAGCTCCATCTACTACACCAGAACTATTGCCTGCATGATGAACATGATTAATTTCTAAATCAGGGTATTTTTGTAAAACAAGCTTTCTAAAAGTCGTACCTTCTTCATCAAGAGGATAATCAGCGAGAGATTCGAAAGAAGCCTTCAACTCTGATAGTCCTTCAAGAGTTGTATTTGGTCTTGGAAATTCCTCATGATCTAAAGCTAGAGATCCATCTTCTTTGTAAACAGGAACAAGAGATTTATCAAAATGTCCGCCTTCTAATGCTTTCGCAGCATTTTCTTGACTAACCAATGCTAGCTTATCAACATCTTCACGACTTATATTTTCTAAAGTTGCTATAGCATCAGCACAAACGCCTTGGTGAGGTTGAGGATGAACGCTTCTTAATCTTTCATTTCCGCTATCCATGAAAGGTGATGAATTACTTCCGCCTTGACCATATGTTGACATCATTTCAGTGCCGCCAGCAATAACAAGATCTTCCATACCAGACATAACACTACTAGCAGCAATATTAACACTGGTAATGCCCGAACCACAAAATCTATCTAAAGTTACTGCGCTAGCTTTAATGTCATATCCTGCATCAAGAGCAGCCATTCTTCCTAAATCTCCACCTTGTTGACCTCTTTGAGAACTTGTTCCCCAAATAATATCATCAACTTCAGCAGTATTAAGATCATTTCTTTCAGCAAGAGCTTTTAAAACTGTAGCACCAAGGTGTTGAGGATGAATTCCAGACAGAGCACCCTTTCCTGGTTTTCCTATACCTCGCGGCGTTCTACACCCATCAATAATCCATGCTTCAGTCATATTACTCCCCTTTTTTTCTCATATTAAAAAAACATCATTACAATATAGAAAACAATTATTTAGTCTATAAATAATTAGTTTGCCATATTTTCTTCATATTGTAGGCTTTAAATAATAATTTTGAGAAAGAAATTAATGGAATTTTACTTACCAATCGCAGAAATGTCTATCAATCCAATAGGCTTCCTTATTTTAGGAATAATTGTTGGTACATTATCAGGAACATTCGGTGTTGGTGGTGGTTTCTTAATGACACCATTATTAATTTTCTTAGGTATACCTCCTGCAATTGCTGTGGCATCAGAAGCAAATCATATTGTTGGGTCATCATTGTCTGGAACAATTGGACATCTTAGACGAAAAGCAGTTGATATCAGAATGGGGAATGTATTGCTTGCTGGTGGAATATTAGGATCATTTCTTGGAATTTATATTTTTAATTCTCTTAAGCAAGTTGGACTTGTAGACTTACTTATTACTGCATCTTACTTTTTATTTTTAACAGCTATTGGAATTTTTATGCTTTATGAAAGTTTAGATAGTTTGGGTTACTTTGGACATAAGAAAAGGTCAAAATATTATCATCATTCATGGATAATGGGCTTACCTCTTAAAATAAGATTTAGAAGATCAGGCTTATACATATCACTTATACCTCCATACATTATTGGTTTTGTAGTAGGTGTTCTCTCATCAATAATGGGAGTTGGAGGTGGTTTTATAATAATTCCAGCAATGATTTATATATTAAGAATGCCAACTAATGTTGTTGTTGGTACATCGCTTTATCAAATAATATTTATAACATCTTTTGTTACTATCTTGCATGCATCAACAAATCAATCCGTTGATATAATTCTTGCGTTAATCTTGCTATTAGGTGGAGCTATTGGAGCACAAATCGGCGTTAGGTTAAGCGGTAAATTGAATGGTGCTTGGCTTAGAATATTTCTTTCAATTCTGGTTTTAACTGTTGGACTAGTTATGGCTTCTGAATTAATTATTAAGCCTGATAATGTAATTAAAATTATATCTGGGAGTAATTTATAATGATTAAAAAATTACTCATATCTATATTTAGTATTTTTATCTTAATGGGCCAAATGCCTCCAAATATCATCATTGATGAAAATGAGAAAGATATTAGAATTAAACCAAATATCGCTGGAACAGAAGTCGTATTGTATGGAGCCATGCCTTCAGGGAAAAAGGACATTATTATTGAAGTTGTTGGTCCTGCAAGAAATATAAGTTTAGAAGAGAAAAGAAGGATTTATGGTTTTTGGCTTGGCTTGGGTAGAGCTGATTATTTCCAAGTACCAAGTTACTATAATATTATGAGCTCAAGAAAGCTTAGTAAAATTGCTGACCAAAGCGTTTTTGATAAGTTGCGTCTAGGAGTTAATAATTTACCGCTTGGTAATGCAAAAATTTTGAATACCAAAACTTCACAAAATATTTTTAATAAAAATTTAAAAAAATCTATGCTGGATAAAGGTCAATTTAAAATTGGTGAAAACGAAATAATTGTAAAATCTGGTCCAGGAAAAGTTGGAATTTTTTCTACAGAATTTTTGTTGCCTTCAAATTCTTATCAAGGAAAATATTTTGTAAGATATTTCATTTTTCAAAATGGTGAATTTATATCTTATGCAGAAAATAAGATTGATTTAAAGCAAGCAGGTTTTAGCAGGGCAATATGGCTTACAGCAACAAATTTTCCGTTGCTTTATGGAATTCTTGCGGTAATCTTATCAGGTTCATTAGGATGGTTAATTTCAACTATCTTTAGACGTCTTAAAATATCTTAGGAGAAACATATGTTCAAAGACACACTTTTAGAAGGAAAAAGAATTTTAGTAACTGGTGGTGGTTCTGGCTTAGGAAAAGAAATGGCTAGTGAATATGCTAAACTTGGTGCGGAAGTATATATTTGCGGAAGAAGAAAATCTGTACTTGATGATACAGTTAAGGAAATAACTGATGCAGGAGGAAAAGCTAAGGCACATCCTTGTGATATCAGGGTTTCAGAAGCTATAAACGACATGATTGATGAGATTTGGGCCGATGGTGGTGCGCTTACTGGTTTAGTAAATAATGCTGCAGGAAATTTTATTTCGCCCACAAAAGATCTTACTCCTAAGGGATTTGAGGCAATTTCTAATATTGTTTTTAGAGGTTCTTTTTACATAACTCATGCTTGCGGTACACGCTGGATCAAAGAAGATATTAAGGGTTCAGTTATATCAATTTTAACAACCTGGATTTGGAATGGAGGTCCTTTTACTGTTCCTTCAGCAATGTCAAAAGCAGGNGTAAATATTATGACAAAATCACTTGCAGCTGAATGGGGTAAATANGGAATAAGATTAAATGCAATAGCGCCTGGTCCATTTCCAACAAAGGGNGCTTGGGAGAGATTAAGTCCTGGTCAAGATGCAGACGATAGTGCCACTAGTTCAGGTAACCCGATGGGTAGAAACGGAGAAATGCAAGAATTAAGAAATTTAGCTACATTTTTAATGGCTGATGGTTGTGATTATTTAACTGGACAAACTATTGCTATCGATGGCGCAATTCACCTTGCGTCAGGAGGAAATTTTTATCAAAGTTTAGATAGACTCAGTGATGATGACTGGGATGGAGTAAGGGATATGATTAGGTCTTCAAATGATGCAGATAAAGCTAAGAGATCTGTCTAATTAAATTATTAGAGAGTCATAAATAATATTGTTTGTATTATTGGCAGTATCTATAGAATATGCAATATCGAGATCAAGAGAATATCCATAACCTCCTCCAGTACTACCTGAATTAATTGTAGTAAGTATTTCGACTCCATCATTTTCAACAAGACTTATAGTGCCTGTCATAGAGGCGTGAAACTGACAGTTATAGTAGAGTGTATCAGGTCCATCTAGAGGAACTGTGAAAGTAATTTTACCGCTTGAGATTCCATTATTAGTTATACCAGAGGCTAAACCATCAGAAGATCCAGTAGATTGAGCTGTTTTTATCCAAAAAGGATGGCCTGGAGAACTAACTTCAAATTCATATGTTTTACCTCTTACAAGAGTTATTGTTGGATCATTATAAGTTATATTATTAGATGACTTTATAACATAATCACTTGCACCATTATTAGAAACACTGAGGGTGGCCTCAATTGATGGTGTGGTTACAGGAATAAACCCATCAATAAGAACACTTGCATCCTTTGACATACCAGAATGAAATAAGCAGTAATAATATAATTCTGTATCTGTGGTAGAAGGCTCTAAAACAACAAATCCATTATCAAATGTTGTTTCATCATTAAAGTTTTCAGAATATTTACTTTCAGTGGTTTTATACCCATTAATATAAAAACTAACATTATCTATTGATTTCCCATCAGCATGAATACCGTTTTTTGTTATTGAGAAAGATATTGGATGCTTGCTTGATGTCACATCATTTTGATCAAAAATATATTTTTTTCCAGAAGAAAGGTTTAGACTTGGAGCAATCTCGCCATTGATATAATATTTATTCCCATCATCTTCATTTTTTACGGTAACTTCATAAAGTTGATTTAATTCATCTTGGAAAACAATCTTACTAACTGATTTTGTATTCGTACCAGAGTTAGGTAAGTTTAAATCAAAAAGAGAAACGAATTCTTCATATGTTTTTATGCTTCCAATTTCATTGCCTGTTTTATTTCCTCCAACATCATAATTAAACTTGTCTGCACCATTTATTGTAAAAATAGTCATATTATCGCAAGTAATTTGAATCGCATTTTTTGCCACTACTACAGATTTTATTTTTGACCACTCAGGTAATTGTATTGTGTTGTTTCCAGCTGTATCTGTTATTGAAACCTTTGCATCACCATCTTGGGAAACGAGTATATATGTATCATCACCAGCCTGTCCTCTGTATGTTGTTCCATTGACTGTGGGAACGATAACATCGTTCTTTTCTGAAAAATTTAGAGCCATTTAACTAACCGATATAATTAATACAACTAACAAGAGAACTAATTGGATTACATTTATTGAAACACTTATAGTATGAAGTGATAAAAAACTTTTTTTTGCTGCTTCTTCACCATCTAACATAAGATCTCTACTATTATTTATTTTTGGCACTAGTATAAATCTTGAAATACCAGCCAAAACTGCAACAACCATTAGAGTTAATGATTTTAATAATTCACCTGATAGGTAAAAAGCTAATGCACCTGCTAGACTAAGAATCAGCCCCCAAAAAAAATATTTTGGAAACAAGACTCTTAGTAATTTACCAGCATTATCAGGTCCGAGTGTGCTATGGACATTCCTCGCAATTGATAAACTGAAAAACAACATAATGAAAAAGACACCTGATGTTATTATATTAGCTAATGTGATCATTAAATATATATGACAATTACGGGCCTTATTTTCAATAACCTAATACGCATGCGGTAATTCGCCCCACTTTGTTGTATATCTAGGTGACAGATGATGTGTTCTTGACTGCCAATCACCGTCCTTCTTTAAACCTGCTGCGGCATAAAAAATTGTCCCAGGTCCAAATTTTCTATTTATTCCATCGACCGCACTCATCCTAGAATCTGATCTTTGATAATCATATCTTTCAAATAAATTTCTTTGATGAGCATTATCCGGCACTAAATCAACCAGCATTACTCCTCCTTTATGATATAAATAACCTTCTTTATAAATCTGCGATAAATTTTTTTTCACTATATTAAGAATATGCCCAGTATCACTACAAGGGTTATTAAAGCCTGACATAATACCGGCACTGTATTGTTTATTTTTTTTAGAAAAACTATTGGTTCTTAGAAAAGTATAAACCGTTTGAGCTCTGCTACTTTGTGAGCGCATCTTTTCACATGCTCTGACTGCGTAAAGTGATATAGCTTGTTCTAAATCAGTTAAATTATTGATAGGGTTTCCAAAGCTTCTAGAGACCATTATATTTTTGCGTGGCTGTATTTGATCAATATCTAAACAAGATACACCTCTCAATTCATAAACAATTCTTTCTAAAACTACGCCCAAATATTTACGAATTTTTTGAGGCGATGCATTTCGTAACTGCAAAGCATTGCCTATACCTATGAGCCTTAACTTAGCCCCCCATCTCTTTGATATACCCCAAATATTCTCGACCTGAATATTTTCAAGCGTTTCAATCTGGGTTGATGGGGAGCTCAGATCATAAATATGTTCAATTTTTGATTTTTTTGCTAAAGAATTAGCTATCTTAGCCAATGTCTTTGTTGGCCCCAACCCAACTGAAACTGGAATACCAGTCCACTGAAAAATACTATTTTTAATAGTTCTCAAATATTCATAATAATTTCTTCTATTAGAATATTTGAATTTTACAAATGCTTCATCAATTGAATAAACTTCAACATCTGGACTAAATATTTTTAAAGAATTCATTACTCTTTCTGACATGTCACCATAAAGTTGATAATTCGAAGAGTATATCTGAACACCCTTCTGTAATAATGTATGCTGGTAATGGTGGAATGGTGCGCCCATTGGAATTCCTAGAGCTTTTACTTCATTTGACCTAGCAATTATGCACCCATCATTATTTGATAATACAACAATTGGTTGATTTATTAAAAATGGATTAAAAACGCGTTCACATGAAACATAAAAATTATTACAGTCCACCAAAGCAAAAATATTTTTATCGTTAGACTTTGTGGATGACATTAGTCACAACACCCCAAATCTTCACATCATTATTCTCGTTTAACTCTATCGAACGAAATTTTTTATTTTCTGGAACCAGAAAAGTTTTTAATCCCTTTTTTTGTAGACGCTTCACTGTTAATTGTCCGTCAACAGCTGCAATCACAACCTTTCCTTTTCGTGGTTCAAGACTACGATCAACAACAAGAATGTCTCCATCATGTATACCTGCCCCAAGCATAGAATCCCCAGATGCCTTTACAAAAAATGTTGCTGTAGGATGTTTCACCAGATGTGTATTTAAGTCTAGTTTACCCTCCATATGATCATCAGCAGGCGAAGGAAATCCTGCTGGAACCTTGCTGCTATATAACGGAAGAGATATATTGCTGTTGTTAATAAAGTTCATAACGCTATCGATTTTACTAATAGGAATACGTATTGGTTTGGTTTTTTCTCCAAATTTGCCTTGTCCCTTAGGCCTGCCTGCTCCAGTTCTTATTCCTCCTCTTGGCAATACCGCTCCTATCTTCTTATAAATAACTAAATTATTTTGAATAATGTACACTATTCAAATAATTATTCAATAAAAAAATACTAATAAGCTTAGGGCTTAATGCAAACTTTTCCTATAACCGTCCTGTTCCTTAATTCATTTAAGGCATCAATCGCATTATCAAGGGAATATGTTTTATGTATATGAGGATTTAATTTTCCTCGGGAAGCCAATTCATCGATTGCTTCTAAATTTTTCTTGCCCATTTCTGGATCTCTTCTTCCATATTCGCCGCCTCTTACCCCAACGACAGAGAAGCCCTTTATAAGAGGCATGTTCGCGCCAATGCTTGGAATTCGTCCAGAAGTAAATCCAATAACTAATAAACGACCATTCCAAGCAATGCATCGAACAGACTCATCAAATACATCACCTCCAACAGGGTCATAAATGATATCTGCACCATTACTAGGTGTAAGTTCTTTGACTTTGTCCTTAAATCCACTATCCGGTAAGACATGGTGGGCTCCATAAGAAGATAAGAATTCACGTTTACTGGAAGATGCAGATGTAGCTATAACTTTTGCCCCATAATGTATTCCAAGATCGACAGCAGCTAAGCCAACACCACCTGCAGCCCCATGCACCAAAAGACTTTCCCCGCTTTCTATATTTCCTCTACAAACAAGAGCAACATAAGCAGTGAGATAGGCAACAGTGAAAGATGCTGCTTGTTCCCAATCTAAAGCATTGGGCTTCAGTCTCAATAAATCTTCAGTCACAACAATTTCTTCAGCGAAAGAACCTGTTTTTCCACCGACAATAACATTATCATCAATTGAAAATGATTTTACATCATCTCCAACCTCAATAACTATACCCGATGACTCCATGCCAAGTGTGAATGGTGGTTCAGGTTTATATTGGTATAAACCTTCAGTCATTAACAAATCAGGAAAATTAACAGCCGCAGCCTTTATTTTAATACGAACTTCGTTAGATTTAAGTGTTTTTCTTTTTAGCTCAACAATTTCAACAGAAGATAAATTATTTGTCAGAGAGCTTACAATTGCAGCTTTAAACATTTTATACCGCCCTAATTCCATTTACGATAAAATTAGTACAAAATTTAACAGCAGAATTAATATCTTTGTTTGACATCCTTCCTCTAACAAATGTAAAGGCTATACCCTCAGAAACAGATTGTATAACCGAACAAAAATAATCTGGATCAACATCAGGAAGTATTCCTTCTTTTATTCCAATAATAATGTCTTCTTTTAAAGATTCTAACTCTAATGTCATCATCGGTGTTTCGACGGAAAATGCTTTAACATCATTTAAATTACTGCTCATAATCATAAAAAGCTCAGAATGATCCCTAGCAAACTCAAAAAAGGGATTGACTTGCGAATAAATAAATTCTTCTAGATTTTTTGCATTTTTTCTTCGAGGTCTTAATTCTTGACCAATTTTAATAGCTGATTCATCTAAAGCAGCAATTAAAATTTCTTCCTTAGATTTGAAATAATTATAAAAGGTACCAGAAGCAAGGTCTGTATTCCTTATAATATCTCTAACAGTAGTCTGACTTATTCCTTTTTTTAAAAAAGTATCAATACCAGCCTTGATAATAATCGATCTATTATTTTTTTTATTCTTTTCTCTTTTATTTAATTTTTTATTTTTCTTTATCATTTTATTAATTTTAATACATTATCTGGAGGCCTGCCAATGACAGCTCTCTTATCATCATATACAATCGGTCTTTCTATTAAAATTGGGTTATCTAACATAAATTGAATGAGATCATCGTCCGTCAAATCTTCTCTTTTTAGATCATTTTCTTTATAAACCGCTTCTCCTTTTCTCAAAAGATCTCTTGGTTTAATACCTAAAATGTTAATTATTTGTCTTAAAGTTTCCTTACTTGGCACATCTTTAAGATACTCAATAATATCAACATCAATTCCATTGTCACTTAATATAGCTAAAGTTTGCCTAGATTTTGAACATCTTGGATTATGAAGAATTTTAAGTCCCATTTTTTATCTCCGTATCTATTCCTACAGCATCACTTATACTATCAAAACCGTCATTTTTTAAAAGGGCGCTTATTTCACTGTTCATTTTTTTTATAAGACCTGGCCCATGATAAACTATGCCAGTATATAACTGCACTAAACTAGCGCCATTTCTTATTTTATTATAAGCATCCTTTGCAGAACTAATTCCGCCAACACCAATTAAAGGAATTTGTCCTTTTGTATACTCATATACTCTCTTTAATTGATTGGTAGAAGCTTGGTATAATAATTCTCCAGACAAGCCTCCTTTCAAATTTTCACCAAAACCCTTAAAAGGCCTTTCAAGAGTAGTATTTGAAATTATAATTCCATCAACATTAAATTCTAAAAATATGTCACACATAACACTAAGATCATCATCATTTACATCGGGTGATATTTTTATTAACAGAGGGACTTCTGCTATTTCGTTATTTGTTTTAAGGCTTTTAATTTTTTCTAATAAATCTTTTAAATTCTTCTCTATATGTAATTCTCTTAAACCAGGTGTATTCGGGGAAGAAATATTGATAGTTATATATGAAACATGATTTGAAAAAAATTTTATCCCAGAAATATAATCATCTATAAAAATTTTACTATCTTTGTTAGCACCTATATTAACGCCAATAATACCTTCGGTTTTTTTATTCAATAGATTAGCTTTTACCTTTTCAAAGCCAATGCTATTAAATCCAAGACTATTAATTATTGCTCTTTCTTTCTTAATTCTATGAATCCTTGGCTTTGGATTGCCTTTCTGAGGCCTAGGTGTAACAGTGCCAACTTCAACAAAACCAAATCCAAGATTAAGTATTTTACCATAAACCTCAGCATTTTTATCAAATCCTGCAGCAAGGCCTATTGGACTTGAGAAATTCAAACCAAAGATTTTTGTATTTAGTTCTTTGGGAATGAGAGTTTTATATAATGGAATAAACTTAAGAAATAAAATTGTTAATCTATGAATTACTTCAGGATCAAAAAGGAATAGGAAAGCTTTAAATAAGTTGTACATCAAGGACTATCCTAATAAATATTAAAAAAAATTGATATAAATAATAATATTAATCAACTATTTACAGAATCTCTTATATAAGGAATTAACTCACGATCAGCTGGCAAAAGATTGCAATCATATAAATCCTTAACATATAACCATTTCATATTTTGATTTTCATTTGAGGAAACTACTCCTACATGTTCTTGGCAAATATATAAAAGCAGCAAAATATTAAAATTATCATATTTGTTGAGAGAAAAAGTTAATGGAGAAAAACAAAATTTCTCTAAATTAACACCAATTTCTTCCTTAATTTCTCTGATTAAACATTTTTCAGGTGTTTCATTTTTCTCAAGCTTTCCTCCAGGAAATTCCCAAAAACCCTCCATAAACTTACCTTTGGGCCTCTCACAAATTAAAACTCTTCCATCCTGATCTACTAAAACAAGTGCGGATACAATTGTTAAATCATTTTCTGACATTTAACTTCTATAGTCAGTATTTATTCTTACATATTCTTCAGTAAGATCGCATGTCCAAAAAGAAGAAAATCCAGTCCCTACTCCTAAATCGACATCTATTAATATTTTTTCATTTTTCATATATTTTTGTGTTTTTCTCTCAGAATATCTTCTAGCTAATTCACCATTTTTAACAACAATATTATTACCAATTTTTATTTTTAAATTTTCATGTGAGAAATTTTCTTTAGTTTTTCCAATAGCCATTATGATTCTTCCCCAATTTGGATCTGAACCCGCAATAGCTGTTTTAATAAGCGGTGAATTCGCAATAGAGGTAGCTACTTTCTTAGCTGAAGATATACTAGTTGCATTTCTAACATTAATTTGAATTAACTTAGTAGCCCCTTCGCCATCTTTAACAATCTGAATAGCAAGATCCTTCATAACATCATCAAGAGCTTCTCTAAATTTAACAAGTCGTTTATCGCCAATCTTGCTAATAGGTTTAATATTTTTATCTGCCATTGCCTGTCCAGTAGCAAAACCCAAAACTGTATCATTAGTTGATGTATCACTATCTACACTGATTGAATTAAAGCTATCTCTTACACCTAAGTTTAAAAGTGCTTGAAAGAGTTTTGGCTCTATAAGTGCATCCGTAAAAATAAAAGCAAGCATAGTTGCCATATTTGGAGCTATCATTCCTGATCCTTTTGATATTCCAACTATAGATATTTCTTCATTATCAATTTTAATTGTTTTTCCGCTTGCTTTAGGAAATGTATCGGTTGTCATGATAGCTTTTGCTGCACTTTTAAAATCTCTTTTTCTTCCAAAAAAAGAATTCTTTACAGCCTTTTTTATTTTGGCAACTGGAAGTTGTTCCCCAATAACTCCAGTAGAGCAAATATATACATCTTTTTGTCTAGAATTTATTAACTTAGAGAAATAACTAGCAATCAATCGATTATTTATAATTCCTTTTTTTCCTGTAAAACTATTTGCTACTCCTGCATTTACAACTAGACCACTTGCATACCCATTTACTATATTTTTTTTACAGAATTGAACTGGGGCAGCAGGCATTTGTGATAATGTAAACACACCTGCAACAGATGCAGGATTATTAAATGTAATGGTTAAAATATCCTGTCTTCTTTTATATTTAGAATTAGATATAGATGTGCCAATATTTACTCCTTTTACAGAGGGTAAAGTTGGAAATTTTTTAGGAGCTAATGGCGATCTTTTTAATTTCATTTTTAACCTTATAATAAATACTAATTAATGATTTAATAAACTAAACTAAATCATAGATAAACATGATTTTTTTTGTTTAGTTGACAATCGTGAATTGAATTCCTAAATGAATAATAGTTTTATAAGAGAGTAATGTAAGAATATGGCTAGTTTAAACTCATTTCTAAATAAAATATTTGGATCAAGTAATGATCGTAACTTAAAGAAATTTAAAAAACGCTTGGAAGAAATAAATGCTCTTGAGCCTATTTATGAAAAACTTAATGATCAAGATTTAGCAGATAAAACAGTTTTTTTTAAAGAAAAATTAAAAAATGACACTTCTTTAGATGAAATTCTGAATGATGCTTTTGCTGTAGTAAGAGAGGCAAGTAAAAGAACACTTGGACAAAGACATTTTGATGTTCAAATAATTGGTGGGTTAATACTTAATGATGGAAGAATAACTGAGATGAAAACAGGTGAAGGTAAAACTTTGGTTTCAACTCTCCCAGCTTATTTAAATTCTTTAACAGGTAATGGCGTTCATATAGTTACGGTAAATGATTATCTTGCAAAAAGAGACTCTGAATGGATGGGAGAAATTTTTAAATTTCTTGGCCTTAAAGTTGGAGTAATTTATTCGGGTCAAGATGATATGGAGAAACAAGAGGCATATAGTGCTGATATAACTTATGGAACTAACAATGAATTTGGTTTTGATTATTTGAGGGATAATATGAAACATTCTACGGATCAAATGTTTCAAAAAAAACGAAATTTTGCAATCGTAGATGAAGTTGACTCAATATTAATTGATGAAGCTAGAACACCATTAATAATATCTGGAATGATTGAAGATAAATCTGATCTATATGTTAAAATCGATAGATTAATACCTAAAATTGAAGATGAAGATATTGATATTGATGAAAAATCTAAATCAATAAATCTAACCGAAAGCGGGAACGAATCTTTAGATAAAATTCTTATTCAAGAGGGTTTTATTAATGAAGAATCATCAGTTTATGATATTGAAAATGTAACTCTTGTTCACCATATCAACCAAGCCTTAAAAGCGCATAAGCTTTTTCATAAAGATACCGACTATCTAGTTAAAGATAATCAGGTAATAATAATAGATGAATTCACTGGCCGTATGATGGAAGGACGAAGGTTCTCTGATGGTCTTCATCAAGCATTAGAAGCAAAAGAAAAAGTAACAATCCAACCTGAGAATCAGACTTTAGCTTCAATAACCTTCCAGAACTACTTCCGTTTATATAATAAATTATCTGGTATGACCGGTACTGCTTTAACAGAAGCTGAGGAATTTATGGATATATATGGCTTGGGAGTAATATCTGTTCCGACAAATATGCCAGTAACAAGAGTTGACTCTGATGATGAAATTTACCGAACATCAGAAGAAAAATATGAAGCCATTATAAATAATGTTGTTGAATGTAATAATCGTAATCAACCAGTTCTTGTAGGTACTGTAAGTATTGAAAAATCTGAAATTTTATCCAAACTATTAAAATCTAAAAAAATTAATCACAATGTTTTAAATGCTAGATACCATGAAAAAGAAGCAGAAATTATTGCAAAAGCAGGTAAACCAGGGGCTGTAACAATTGCTACAAATATGGCAGGAAGAGGTACAGATATTCAGCTGGGAGGAAATGTAGAAGACACCACTCAGCTAACTAATGATCAAATAGATTTAAAAAAACAGGTCATTGACTCAGGGGGTCTTTTTGTTATTGGTACAGAAAGACACGAAAGCAGAAGAATAGATAATCAATTAAGAGGGAGATCCGGGAGACAAGGTGATCCGGGTGAATCTAAATTTTATCTAAGTCTAGAGGATGACTTAATGAGAATTTTTGGATCAGATAGGCTTGATAATATACTTCAAAGGCTTGGTCTAGATGATGGTGAAGCAATTGTTCATCCATGGATAAATACTGCACTCGAAAGAGCACAGAAAAAGGTTGAATCCAGAAATTTTGATATCAGAAAAAATTTATTAAAATTTGATAATGTTATGAATGATCAAAGAAAAGTAATTTTTGATCAAAGGTTGGAAATTTTAGAACAGGAAGATCTTACAGAAACTGTAAAAGATATGCGCCAAGAAGTACTTTTTGACCTCTTAAATAATTCGATCCCTGAAAAAACTTTTGTTGATGATTGGGATGGAGATAAAATTGAAAAAGACATTAATAGAATTTTCACACTAAAACTACCAATTAAGAATTGGATGAAAGAAGATGGCGTTGATTATGAATATATTAGGGAAAGAATCTCACAAGAAGTAGAAAATGAATATGATAAAAAATCTAGGGAATTTGGAAATGATTTAATCAAAAATCTTGAAAAAACTATCGTGCTACAATCTATTGATCAAAATTGGAAGGACCACCTTGGACAACTTGAAAATCTTAGGCAAATTGTTGGTTTAAGGGGATACGGCCAAAGAGATCCCTTGAGTGAGTACAAATCAGAATCTTTTTCTTTATTTGAAGAATTGTTAGATAATTTTAGAGAAGATGTTACTAGAATATTGTTCCATATTAGAATGGCATCAAATGAAGGTCTTAGTAAAATAAATAGGGAAAATACTATTAATCAAAAAGCTCTAATAGAGCAAAACCCAGAGAACACTAATGACAGCAAGGTTAGCAAAACTGTAACAATAAGAAAAAATAATCAACAAATTGATCCAAACGACCCTTCTACATGGGGTAAAGTTGGAAGAAATGATCCTTGCCCCTGCGGATCAGGAAAAAAATATAAACACTGTCATGGCAATTAGTTATAAGTTTTTACCAATTTCTAAAAACTTATCTCTTCTTTTTTGTATTAATTCTAATTCAGTAAATTGATTTAATTCCGTAATCGTATCTTTTAAATATGATTTAACTTGAGATATAATTTGAATAGGCTCTCTATGAGCTCCACCTAGAGGCTCATCTATTATTTTATCAATAATGCCCAATTTGAAAAGATCGTTAGCAGTAATTTTCATAGACTCCGCAGCATCCTTTGCTCTTTCCGAGCTTCTCCACAATATTGATGCTGAAGCCTCAGGAGATGCAACAGTGTATATAGAATGCTCAAGCATGAAAACTTTATTTGCTGCTGCTAAAGCGATAGCTCCACCAGACCCGCCTTCACCAATAATTATTGATATTACAGGTACTTTTAAAGATAGCGTACAATCAGTTGAGCGAGCAATAGCCTCTGATTGACCTCTTTCTTCAGCGCCAATACCTGGATACGCACCTGGTGTATCAACAAAGGTAATTACGGGAATATTAAATTGCTCTGCTAATCTCATTAATCTTATTGATTTTCTATAGCCCTCTGGGTGAGCCATCCCAAAGTTATGCTTGAGTCTTGTTTCGGTATCATTTCCTTTTTCATGCCCAATAAGCATAACAGATAGGTTATCAAATTTTCCTAAACCACCGATTATAGCTTTATCCTCACCAAATAATCTATCTCCCGAAAGAATAACAAAATCATCAAGCATACCTTCTGCATAGTTTGTAAAATGAGGCCTATTTGGGTGTCGAGCAACTTGTGTTTTCTCCCAGGTAGACAAATTAGAATATTTTTCTTCTAGCCATTCCTGAGATCTCTTTTCGAGTTTTGAAATATCATCTATTGAAACATTATTATCGTCTGAGCTTAATCTGATTTCATTTAATTCACGGATCTTTCCTTCAATTTCAGATAAAGATTTCTCAAAATCTAAATAACTAACCATTTATATACCCATAGTAAAAAGGTAAATTGCAACTGAAAACACTATAAGTCAACTAAGAGATTTTCCCAAAGGATGGTTTTTTAAGACGGTCTCAACTGTCTCAGAATCTAAAATATGTGTATAAATTTCTGTAGTCGAGACATTTGAATGGCCAAGAAGTTGTTGAATAATCCTTATATCAGCACCTTTATTGAGCATATGTGTAGCAAATGCATGTCTTAACTTGTGAGGCGTTAATTGATTATTATCCAGCTCTAATTCAATGGATATTTCAGATAATACCTTGTTTACTGAATCTCTTGTAATATGACCTGATGCTCCGTGAGAAGGAAATAAGAATTCAGATGAATCAGGATTACAATCAATCCAATCTTTTATAGCTTTTTTAGTCTTCGCAGTAAAAAATGTATTTCTCTCTTTTCCACCTTTTCCAAAAACAACTAAAGTTCTCTTATTAAGATCAATGTCCCCAATTTTTAAATTAATCAATTCACTAACTCTTAGGCCTGTTGAATACAGAATCTCAATAAGACATTTTATTTTTTTCATCTTTTTTTGCTTTGCTGCGCTATCACTTTTTGAAGGATTTTTTCTGATGTGATATAGCAAAGAATCAATATCATTTTCATTTAATACTGTTGGTAGGTTTCTCTTAACGCTTGGCTTATCAATAAACTCGATAGGATTTTCAACTACATTTTTTTGTTTAAGCTCATAATCGTAAAATTGTTTCAAAGTAGAATGAAATCTTGCTCTTGAAGTATTTTTAAATCCATTATTTTCTAATTGATAAAAAAAATCTCTCAAAATATTATGATTTAGCTGTCTTAGAGAAATTAATTTTTTTTTAACAGATTTATTACCGATTGATTCATATAAATTTTTTTTTCTCTTTGGTGTAACATTTTTTTTAAACCAATCAGAATCGAAAAGATATATACATAAAAGCTTGAAATCCCTTTTATATGAAAAAATAGTATTTTGACTTATTCCTTTTTCCACCATTAAAAAATCAAAAAAGATTTCTAAAATTCTATTTTGGTCTTTCCAGAATTTTTTCCAATCCGAGTATATCATCACTAGTGTAATTGATCCTTCAATTAGTAAACAAATCTCTTTCAGTAATAACTTTTTTTATTTCTTTAATCTCTGGATTTCCATTAGCATTTATAAAAGATATCGCAACATAAAGGCCTAAAATAAGTAAAAAGAGGATAATAAATTTTCTCATAAAAATACCCGATGTCGTAATTATATATGTTTTAAGCCTAAATTTAGTATAAAAATAGTAAATTAGTATTTTTTATTTAGTAAAAACTTATAATGATTAATAAATTAACAAAAATTTCTCTTACTGGAATGATGGGCTCAGGAAAAACTAGCATCGGAAAAATGCTCGCAAAAAAAATTAATTTACCATTTTATGATTCTGATAAAGGTATTGAGGATAAATTAAAAATAAAAATCTCAGAAATATTTGAAACATATGGTGAAAGTTGGTTTAGGGAACAAGAAGAGAAAATATGCAAAGATATTCTAAAAAAGGAAAAATTTGTTTTGGCTTTAGGAGGTGGCGCAATAATAAATAAGGAAATTAGAGATAATGTTGTAAAGAATAGCCTCCTAATATATCTAAAAACAGATGAAAATATCTTGTTTGAAAGACTAAAAAAAGATAAATCAAGACCTTTATTAAAAGGATCTAATTTAAAGAAACAAATTAATGGTATTCTAAGAGATAGAGAAAAATTTTATTCTAAAAGTAATATAGTCATTGAAAATAATGTAAATGATATTGAAACTGTAGTTGAAGAAATAATGTCCTTAGTAAAAAAAAGTAAATTATGACAAAAACAAAAACCATAAAAATTAATTTAGATAAAAATTCATATGATATCTATATAGGTGAAAATTTAACTAGTGAAATACCAAGTATTATTTCACCCTTTATGAAAAGAAATAAAATATTCATAATTTGCGACGAAAGCCTTGGATCAATAATACTACCAGAAATTAAAAATTCATTTATCGACGCAGGCTTTGAAATATTTGTATCTTTTGTACAAACTGGTGAGAATAGTAAAAGTTTTGAAAGTTTAGAATTTACGATATCAGAGCTTTTAGATAATGGAATTGAGAGAAATGACACAATAATTGCTTTAGGTGGAGGAGTAATTGGCGATTTAGCGGGATTTATAAGCTCAATAATTTACAGAGGTATAAATTTTATTCAAGTGCCAACAACTCTATTAGCGCAAGTTGACTCTTCTGTAGGAGGAAAAACAGCAATAAATGTTAAGCAAGGTAAAAATCTAGTTGGTTCATTTTATCAACCTAAAACAGTAATAACTGATGTAAGTTTTTTATCATCTCTTTCAGAAAGAGAAATAAAATGTGGATTATCAGAAATTGTTAAATATGGAATCATTGGTGATAGAGATTTTTTTAATTGGTTAAAAGAAAATATCGATAACCTAGCCAAACTAGATCAGGATTGTCTTATCTATGCGATTGAAAAGTCTTGTTCAATGAAGGCAAATATAGTTCAAAAAGATGAAAAAGAAAGTGGAGATAGAGCCCTATTAAACTTTGGCCACACATTTGGACATGCTCTTGAAAAACACTTTACGAAAAATGGGGTTCTAATGCATGGAGAGGCTGTAGCAATAGGAATGGTATATGCTACAAAATTCTCAGGAAATATTGGTGCACTTAAGAAAGATGAATGTGATGAGATTATCAATCTTATATCTGATATAGGTTTACCTATATCCATAAATGACATAAAAGGTGAGATCACTAAAGAAGAAATCTTAAATTTAATGATGTATGACAAAAAAAGAGCAAACCAAAGAAATACACTAATTTTATTAAATAAGATTGGTGAAGCTTTTATCAATAATAATGTTTCTGATAAAGAAATAATAGATTTCTTTAATATGGAGAACATCCAATAATGCTTATATCAATAAGTATTCTCATAGGTTCAATTATAGGTTTAATAATTCTTTCAGCTTTCTTTTCTGGATCTGAGACTGCTATGACAGCTGTATCTGAAGCAAGGATGAAGCATCTTTCAGAAAATGGCGATAAAAGAGCAGAAGTAGTAGAAAAATTAATAGACCAAAAAGCTGATTTAATTAGCACAATGCTATTAGCAAGTAATCTTATAAATATTCTAGCTTCTGCTTTAGCAACTAGTGTTCTTATAACAATTTTCGGTGACTTTGGGATTGTTGTCTCAACAATTATTATGACAACTTTAGTCGTTATCTTTGGTGAGATTCTTCCGAAATTATTAGCCTTAAAATACAATGATTATTGGGTTCTTGTGTCTTCATATTCAATGGAATTGACTATGAAAATTCTTGGGCCTATATCAAATATAGCTACAAGAATATCTTACTTATTTTTAAAAGATAATGAGGAAATATCTCTTCTTGTAGACCCACATGATGAAATACGCGGACAAATAAATATACACCATGAGGATGGAGTTGTTAAAAAAGGTGATAAGGATATGTTAGGCGGAATTCTTGATCTACCAGATGTTACAGTTGAAGATGTCATGACACATAGAAAAAATATTCTAACAATTGACTGTGATACTGATCATAACAAAGTCTTATCCTTAATGTTAGAAAATCCATATACAAGAGTTCCGATCTGGAAGAANGATAAAGATAACTTTATTGGCNTTTTACATATTAAAGATCTNNTAAAAAAATCNATATCAAAAGAAGAATTTGAAATAAGTAATATCCTTGNTGAACCTTGGTTNGTTCCTGAAACAACAAGTCTAAAAGAACAATTATCTGCCTTTTTAGAAAAAAAGACACATATGGCTCTTGTGGTAGATGAATATGGTGCTCTGATGGGGTTAATTACTCTTGAAGATATTCTAGAAGAAATTGTTGGTCAAATTACTGATGAACATGATGACGAAGAAGAGGATATTCTCCCTGAACAAGCAAATATGATAAAGGTTGATGGAGACTCGAGCATTCGCGATATAAATAGAGAATANGGTTGGAANCTTCCAGATGATGAAGCANCAACAATTGCAGGTCTTATTATCCACGAAACAAGATCAATACCTAAAAAAGGAAGNGTATATAGCTTCCACGGCTTTAGATTTAAGATTCTTGATAGACAAAGAAATCAAATAACATCTATTAGAATTCAGAAAGAAATCTAATTATTATCTAATTAGCTTAATNCCAACATACATTATTCTACCTCTTGCATCATGCTGACGTGAGTCATAGCTAAAGTTAGCTGCATCAAATACAAGTGGCGGATCTTCATCAAGGATATTGATACCACCTAAAGTTAAACGAATTTGGTTGTCATCCATATCAAAAGTATAATTATATTGAAGATCAACACTAAACCATTCATCAATTTTTGGAGAATATCCTCTTGATTTAGCTGTATCAGATAATGCTCTTGTAGTTTTATAATCAGATATATGTTTACCATATAAAGCTAACTTGTGAGGTCCGCTATTAAGCACAGCCGATAGAGTCATTTTCGTCTCAGGCAAGGATCTTGCAAAATTATCATGATTGAATAATCCAACAACATCTTGAGTTTCACCTTTAGCGTTAGGTATTTCATATTTATTCATATGAGAGCCACTAAGACCAAGTTCGATATCGCCAAAACTTGTATCTAAAGAGTAGTTAACCTCAAAATCAATGCCATCTGTTTTCACATTAGAAGCGTTAAAGTATCCTGTTGTTACACCTATTAGTGTTCCATCAATAGTTCTCTTAACTGCAGGTGCAAGCGGTGTTGCAGCAACAATGCCTTGAGCACTTTCAATTGTAATAACATCACTATAATCGATTGACCAATAATCTAATTTTATTTCTAGATTTGACTGTGGTCTCCATATAGCGCCTATATTCAAGTTATCAGACTCTTCTGGAGATAAATTAGGATTTCCATCTTGAGCTATACGAATAAAGGTTGTACCCCCTTTTGGAGTTCCATCGGTAGTGAAATCCTGAATTCCTTGTAAACCAACACCACTTGAATAAAGTTGTGATAATGATGCTTCTCTAAATGATGTACTTGCAGATGCCCTTAGTATTAAACTATCAGACACTTCGTATCGTAATGAAATTTTAGGATCAAATGTACTATCATCCTCAAGTTCCTCATACCTTACCGCGCCATTAACTTGGAGTTTATCTGTTACAGGAACGGATACTTCAGCAAATAGAGCAATCGCATCTCTGCTTGCATTAGACTCCGAGCCGCCGCCCAAGAAAAGTAAGTCAGCCGGTTTAATTAAGTTTCCTTCAGAGTCAAATTCTACTATTGAGCCTTTATCTCTTTTTACATCAAAGGCTTCCTCTCTATACTGAAGACCAAAAGCTATATCTATATTACCTGCAGAAGTAGATCCAATCTCTCCTGAAAAAACAAGATCAACTACATCTAATTCATTTTCAGACCATGTCTCTTGAGCTGTAGAAATCCATTCTCTTAATGAAGCCGAGTTAGCGGAAGGATCAAATAAATTCCAACTTTCTGTTCCACTTGTGCCACCCTGTCCAGCAATAGCTGCAGAAAATCTTGTTGTGCTTGTATCAGGTTGACTAAAATAATGATCTGTCTCACTGTGAGTATATCTTAGATCCCAATCGAAGCCTCCAAGATCACCAGTTAGTCCTACAGAAAATCTCAAATTATCAATATCTCTTGGCGCATTTGGTGATGGAAATGCATCAAGGCATCTTCGGCCGCAAGCTGGTCTTCAGCTTTATCGTCCACAGATG